>JAYEGO010000021.1:0-20860 GCA_034659155.1 Bacteroidota bacterium
ACTTGAACCCGATTACAAAGTCCCTACAGATTATGAAATAGTAATCACAGGTCGTGACCAACAACTCGAAAAAGCTGTGGAGGTGTTGCTTAAGGAGCTGGAAGAAGGAAAATAATCAAGTTAAAATAAAAATATTAAAACCGCCAGCACCTTTCGATTCTGGCGGTTTCTTTATCTTCTGATAATATCTAGAAATAAAAATTATAACTGAACCAAATCGGCAAGCCTATCGGGAATACAGTTGCAATATCTCTTGAGTTGATAAGTGCAATATCGAAAGAAGAACGCTCCCCAATTATCTTAATACCATAAGAAAAGATCCAATAATAAGGATCTGTCGGAATTATCCAGTTTTCAGTAACCAGCCCAATTCTTCTACCAACTCTTGCAAAACCACTAAAAGTTATAAATGGATTATTGCTAAGCTCCCCGCCTGCCTGCCCCCATCCCAGGCCTAAAGTACCATGATGGTCATCTGTGCCATATGTAATGGTAGCATATGCTAGCCCAACACCCTCAAACCCCTCACCCTCTTCAATGACTACTGCGGCATTAGCGTACACGTACCCGGCTCCTGCTGATAATTTTTCAGTTATCTCAAATCCGAATTTTGGCATTATAAAAAATATTGGTTCCCCGGCAAAAGTTGAGATTCCTTCAAAACCTCCACCTATTGAGAACCAGTCTGTAATTCCATAATGAGCCATATTGGTAGTAATAAGAACATTCTGATAATACCCATCACCTTTTTTAAGGTTCCGACCCGTAGGTCCAAACAGGTAACGTGTTGTATTAGGATTAGCAAACCAGTACTTTCCTTTTTTCATTTGAGATGATTCTATTTCAATCATCTCTTTAATATTTGATTTTTTAATGGTCACCTCACCAATAGTTGCTGATTTAATTGTAATATTTTCAGAATTCTCTGAAATAACCGTCCCTATCATGCTTGTTCCATCGTTTAGCTTAAGCTCAACTATTTTCCCGGGTTCCTGCTGAACCTCTTGTTGTGAAAATACTACACACCCTGCCAACAGTATTAACATAACCGTCAGTACCATTTTGTAAAAAGATAAATTTTTCATGATTAAATGTATAAGTTGCAATATTTCTGTTAGTTAATTCTCAAATTACTTCTGCCTGAAGATTTAATTCACCTATATCAAACAGCGTACATATTACCTCAAAATTCATGCCTGTTATTTAATTCACACCAAAAAAGCAGTCTGTGTAAAAAATGTCTGAACACTGCCAGTTCATACCAAATTTAAGAAAATTTGATCGATTTTAATGAATTGTTGGAAAAATATGAATCGAATAGCTTACGGGCAAGGCTTATTACTAACGATATCTGCATATTCAATGATACGGTCATCCAGATCGGTTCTGGAAAATAGCTCCCTGACTTCATCTGAAACATGGCAAAGCCGGTACTTAAACTTATGCTCCTTTGCCTTTTCAAAGAGAATCATTAAAAAATTAAATCCAGATGAGTCAATAAAATCTATTCCCTCAAAGTTAATAGACAGCTCGCATCCGGGAGTATTTATGAATAAGGAAAGTTGTTTGGAAAGTTCTTCTACAAGAAAACAGTTAACCCTGTTGGTATTATGAAATGAAACTATAAAGTGGTTCTTGTCCCTGGTAATTTTAAACATCTTTGCGACAAATATATTTTTAAAGCTTCGAATATAACTGACAGCTTTTGATAAAATTTGGAGTCAAAAATAGAACTTTTTATCAATTTATGAAAAGTAGATGGATGAATTTCGAAGAAATGGCGGTCTCAACATTTGACATTATACATTTGAGCTTTGACATTATTTTGTGTCTTGTCCTGATATATGTCTACAGGTTTAACAAAAAAAATCAAGCCACAAAAGTGTGGACATTTTCTTATATTTTATGTCAAATGTCAGAAGGCAAATGTCAAATGTGTCATGTAAAGAAAAAAAGCCTCAACATTTGACATTATACGTTTGACCTTTGACATTATTTTGTCTTCCATTATCGCCTCTCATTGCTCATCTCTCATCATTTGTTCAGGTACCAGGTATCGTGTACTGGCTATTGCCGACTGGTTTCTGTGTGCTTCTTTTGCATACTTCTTATTCCCTACCGGGATCGAAGGTTCAGTTCTTTCAATTGCTCTTCTGATATCGCTGAAGGGCTGTCAATCATTACATCCCTGCCGGAATTGTTTTTTGGGAAAGCAATATAATCCCTGATGGATTCTGATCCTCCAAATAAGGCAACCAGTCTGTCAAAACCAAATGCAATACCACCATGGGGAGGTGCACCATATTTAAAGGCATTCATTAGAAATCCAAATTGAGCCTCAGCCTCTTCTTCCGTAAATCCAAGATAACGGAACATTTGCTCCTGTTCTGTTTTCTCATGTATTCGAATAGATCCACCACCAATCTCAACTCCGTTTATAACCAGGTCGTAAGCATTAGCTCGCACTCTTCCGGGATCTGAATCCAACCATTTGATATCCTCAGACTTAGCCGATGTAAATGGATGATGCATGGCTGTGAACCTTGATTTGTCTTCATTCCACTCCAGCAAAGGAAAATCAACAACCCACAGAGGAATAAATTCATTGCTATTTCTCAAATCAAGTCTTTTCCCCATCTCTAACCTGAGTTCAGACAGGGCAAATAAAGTATTGCTTCTGGAACCGGCAAGGAGCAGCAATAAATCTCCTTCTTTTGCCTCAAGAGCTTCTTTCCATTGAATGAAATCCTCATTATTAAAAAATTTGTCAACTGAAGATTTAAAACTTCCGTCTTCATTTATCTTCAAATAAACCAGTCCTTTTGCACCAACCTGGGGTTGAGTAACAAATTCTGTTAGCTGATCCAGCTGCTTTCTTGAGTATCCTGCACAGGAAGATGCATTGATTCCCCCAATATATTCAACCTGATCGAATACCCGGAAGCCCTTTCCCTGAACAAGACTTGTAATCTCTTTCAGTTTCATACCAAATCTTAAATCAGGTTTATCCGTTCCGTAGTCTCTCATTGCTTCATCGTATGTCAATCTGAGAAAATCATCAGTCAATTTGATTTCCTTAACATTTCTGAACAAATGTTTGCACATTCCCTCAAACATAGTCAACACATCCTCTTGTTCAACGAATGACATTTCACAATCAATCTGGGTAAATTCCGGTTGACGGTCTGCACGCAAATCCTCATCCCTGAAACATTTTACTAGTTGAAAATACCGGTCGTAACCTGATATCATCAACAATTGCTTAAAGGTCTGTGGGGATTGAGGCAGTGCATAAAACTGGCCCTGGTTCATTCTTGAAGGAACAACAAAATCCCTGGCTCCTTCGGGAGTAGATTTAATAAGATAAGGAGTTTCTATCTCTATAAAACCCTTTCCATCCAGGAACTTCCTGACTTCCTGTGCCATTTTATGCCGTAAAAATAAATTTTCCTGTAGAGGATGTCTCCGCAAATCAAGATACCTGTACTTCATTCTCAATTCCTCTCCCCCATCTGTTTCGTTTTCAATGGTAAAGGGCGGTATATCTGAAGAACTCAGCACTTCCATTTTTGCTATTTCAATTTCAATCTCCCCTGTAGGAATCTTTAAATTCTTATTGCTTCTTTCTACAACCAGGCCCTGCACTCTAATCACATATTCCCTCCCCAGTTTTCGTGCTTGCTCACATAATTCTGCACGAGTTTCCATATTAAATACAAGCTGGGTTATCCCATACCTGTCTCTTAAATCTAAAAAGGTCATTCCTCCAAGATCCCTGGACTTCTGTACCCATCCGCTTAAGCTTATATGCTCTCCAATATGTTTTTCATTTAATTCCCCGCAAGTATGAGTTCTATACATGATATTTGGTTTATTAGAATGGGCAAAAATACAGAAAAATAAAGTACTTTTTCAGAATCACACAAATTTGAATACTTTTATTTAAAAGTCATATTTCTTTTCACAAAAGACAAACTAAATCTATGAATGAACTGATTTTTACAGATGCTTACTTCATGAAAGAAGCCCTTAAAGAAGCCAGCCAGGCTTTTGAAAAGGATGAAGTACCTGTTGGAGCTATAATTGTATCTGAAAACAAGATTATTGCAAGGTCTCACAACCTGGTTGAAACATTGAACGATTCAACAGCTCATGCTGAAATCCTTGCTATTACAGCCGCTGAAAATTCGCTGGGAAGCAAATACCTGAATGAATGTACGCTTTATGTTACACTTGAACCATGTGTAATGTGTGCCGGAGCAATGAATTTATGTAAGTTGGGAAGATTGGTTTTTGGCACAAAAGATCCAAAAATGGGATTTCAGAAATTTTCAGATATGGTTCTGCATCCTTCTACTAAATTAAGTATGAGGGTAATGGAAAGTGAAAGCAGTGCAATATTAAAAATATTTTTCTCGAAAAAACGATAAACCAGGATGGCCCATAGGCCATTGGTTTCATAGCAATTTTTTAATAAGTTTGTATAAAAATATACACATATGCGATCAAATATCAGTACTTCTTTATTAATAATATTTCTTTTCTCAATTCCAGGAATCTCACTATGTCAAAGTGGTATGAATGCAAGGATGCAATCCATTTTAAAAACCACAACTCTCTATGTTGCTGACGCTTATGAAGATGTCTATGGAAACCCTTATGTTGATGAGGAATTCAAGGAGGGTGAAATATTATTTAAGGACTCTTCAATATATAATGGAATTGGTATGCGTTTGAACCACAACAACGATCAGATAGAATTTCAACAAGACGGGCAAATTCTAGCTATTCCTAACCCTGAGGATCTGATCTCGGTATCCTTTGGTGATTACCAATTTATCTATGGAGAATATACTAAAGGAAAAAAAGTCTTATCAAGCTTTTTTGAAGTACTCGTATCTGGAAAAGCCGATCTTCTTTACCGTAGAGAATCAATTGTTAAGCGGGAACAATTACCTCCGTCTGAAATGTCTGGAAAAAATTACAGAGACTATTTTCGCACTATTGAAGATTATTATATCAAAAGGGAAGGTGGGCCGGCTTCTTTAGTATATAAAACCCAAAAAAGCCTTCTAAAAGCCTTAACCGACAAGAAATTTGAACTGGAAAAGTATATAGATCAAAACAATCTTAAAATTAAAAAAGAAGAAGATCTTAAAGTTCTGGTAGAATATTATAATTCCATACAATAAAGATAGAAACATGCTTATTGAAAACACAAATACAGCTATGAGTATATGGGTTAAGAACCTGGTCAGTACAATTGTACTCACTGTTTCCTTAATTCTTATTTACATGGTACACTTGCTTAAAGAGCCAGTTTTGGGAGTTGGTCAGCTCGAAGCCACCATTTTTTTGTGTACTCTTTACCTTTTTCTTGTTCTCCCTACAATTATTTTAAAGTATCAGTTTACTTATTTTTCCCTTGAAGAAAATAAACTTTCTGTGAAGTATTATACCATTGGGTTCATACCGGGAGCCAAAAAATCTTTCGAATTTCATGCGTCTGAGTTTTACAAATATGAGCTGGGAAGGTCCCTTTTTAATCTCAGGGAAAGTATTATTATATTCCGTAAAGTGAAGAAGGGAATTGCAAAGTATCCTCCCATTTCTTTAACGGGTTTAAAAGAAAAACAAAGAAACCAGGTAATTACTCTTTTTACAAGTCTAAGTAAAGCACCTAAATAACTCTACTTATTATACAGTTTGTATTGTCTGCATTGATATTTTCATTGTATAAATTATGACCAAAATCATTCTTTAAATCATGGGTATTTTGGTAAATTTGCTACCTGACTATCACAGTAACACCAAATCAAATAAAAAACCATGAACGTAAATAATTTTTTGAAAGACCTCGAGGCAAAACATCCGGGGGAACAGGAATACCTTCAAGCAATTCGAGAAGTTTTAGAATCTATTGAAGATATTTATAACCAAAATCCACAATTTGAATCTGCCGGTATTCTGGAAAGAATAGTAGAACCCGACAGGATTCTTACATTTAAGGTTTCGTGGCTTGATGATGAGGGAAATACTCATGTCAACCTTGGATACAGAGTTCAATTTAACAATGCCATCGGACCCTATAAAGGAGGACTCCGTTTCCACCCAAGTGTAACCATCAGCATTTTAAAATTTCTTGGTTTCGAGCAAATCTTTAAAAATAGTCTTACAACGCTTCCTATGGGAGGAGGTAAAGGCGGTAGTGATTTCGACCCCAAAGGAAAGTCAAATGCTGAGATTATGCGTTTTTGCCAATCATTTATGCTTGAATTGTGGAAAATAATTGGTCCGGAGACTGATGTCCCGGCCGGCGATATTGGAGTAGGTGGACGTGAAATAGGTTATTTATATGGAATGTATAAGAAACTCGCAGGTGAACATTCTGGTGTACTTACTGGTAAAGGCCGTAGTTGGGGTGGCAGTTTGATACGCCCCGAGGCAACCGGATTTGGCAATGTATACTTTGCCAAGGAAATGTTAGCCACAAAGAAAAAGAATTTTAAAGATAAAATTGTAGCCGTATCCGGTTTTGGAAACGTAAGCTGGGGTGCTGTTCAAAAAGTCAATGAGCTTGGTGGCAAAGTAGTAACCCTGTCTGGCCCCGATGGATATATTTATGATCCGAAAGGAGTGAGTGGCGAAAAAATTGATTACATGCTGGAATTGCGTGCTACTAATGATGATGTTGTCAGCCCTTATGCTGATAAATTTCCAGAGGCTGAATTTCATCCCGGTAAAAGACCCTGGGAAGTTAAGGTGGATATTGCCCTGCCATGCGCTACCCAAAATGAGCTAGATGGAAAGGATGCGCAAACCCTGATAGATAATGGTTGTTTTTGTGTTAGTGAAGGGGCCAATATGCCAAGTACTCCTGAAGCTATTGAGATTTTTCATAAAAACAAAATTCTGTTTGCCCCGGGGAAAGCAGCAAATGCAGGTGGGGTAGCAACCTCCGGACTAGAAATGTCGCAAAATGCCCTGAAACTTAGCTGGACCCGAAAAGAAGTGGATGACCAATTACACCAGATCATGATAGACATCCACAAGTCCTGCGTAGAACATGGAGAAACTAAAGATGGATATGTTGATTATGTGAAAGGGGCAAATGTAGCCGGATTTTTAAAGGTTGCAAATGCCATGCTTGATCAGGGAGTAATTTAAATTTCATGGAATAGTGGAAGAATGGAAGAATGGAATATGGGTACTAATTGCTACAAATGGAATTAAAAGGACTCAAATACAAAATTGCCATCAGCCTGATTCCCGGAATTGGCCATGTATATGCAAAAAAACTAATATCTTACACCGGTAGTCCTGAAGCCGTTTTTAAGGAATCTAAAAAAAACCTGTTACTAATTCCTGACATTGGCAAAACCCTTCCCGGAAAAATCGCAGATAAAACTATTCTTGAAAAAGCCGAAAAGGAAGTTGAGTTTATAAGCAAATTTAAACTCAAGGCTCATTTCTACCTTGACCCGGATTATCCTGACAGACTCAGACATTGCCATGATGCTCCAATAATACTATTCCAAAAAGGAAATACAAATTTTAATATTCAGAAAGTAATAAACATTGTAGGGACCCGTAGGGCCACTCAAAGAGGAAGGGATTTGTGTAAGCAATTTATAAGTGACTTGAGCGAACGGCATCCTGATATTCTTATTGTTAGTGGCCTTGCCTATGGAATTGATATATCTGCCCACAAAGCTGCATTAAATAGTGGATTAAATACAGTTGCCGTTCTTGCACATGGACTTTCAACAATATATCCTTCTGTCCATCGGGATATTGCCAGGAAAATTATTCAACAGGGTTCATTGGTAACTGAATTCCTAAGTTATGAATTGCCCGAAAAACCAAACTTTGTAAAGAGAAACCGGATCATTGCGGGATTGTCAGATGCCACCATCATTGTTGAGTCGGGGAAAAAAGGTGGTGCCCTGATAACTGCAGACCTGGCAAATTCTTATAACAGGGATGTATTTGCTTTCCCCGGAAGGGTCAACGACACCTGGTCAAAAGGATGCAACAGGCTCATCCTTACAAATAGGGCAGCATTGATTGAAGATGTTTCCAACTTTGAATATATTATGGGGTGGGCTCCTCAAGAGCACAAAACAGTTCAAAAAGAGCTGTTTGTAAAACTTGAAGGGGAAGAAGAAAAACTTGTTTCAATCCTGAAAGAACATGATCATCTAAGCCTCGATAAAATATCTCTTCTGTCAGGTATGCCTGTAAGTTCAGTATCCTCCACTCTTCTAAGCCTGGAATTCAAGGGAATGGTAAAAAGTCTTCCCGGAAAAGTTTATAGTAAAAATTTTTAAGATTATTTTTTCATGCAAAATATGTTTTTAAACAGGTAAAAATTATCTGAGATAATTTGCTTGTTTTTCCATAAACCATTATCCATAAGGCTTTTAATGGCTCAGACTGTATTCACAACATGATAGATATCATTTGGAAGTTTCCAAGAAATATATTTAAGTTTGCTTCACATTCTAAATCATCTTTATTACTAACTCAAAAAACGTAACAAATGGATCCAAGAGTTGAACAATTTATGGCTCAGGTAAAAGCCAAAAATCCGGGAGAAAATGAATTTCACCAGGCTGTATTGGAGGTTGCTGAGTCCTTAATTCCTTATATTGAGGAACATCCTAAATATAAACATGCTAAAGTCCTTGAAAGAATGACTGAACCTGAAAGAGTTGTTCTTTTCCGAGTCCCCTGGGTTGATGATAAAGGGGATGTCCAAATCAATAAAGGTTATAGGATTGAAATGAATAGCGCCATTGGTCCCTACAAAGGAGGACTTCGCTTTCATCCAACTGTAAATCTTGGAATCCTCAAGTTCCTTGCATATGAACAGGTATATAAAAATAGCCTTACAACCCTTCCTATGGGAGGTGGTAAAGGTGGATCTGATTTTGACCCCAAAGGGAAATCTGATAATGAAGTGATGAAATTTTGCCAGAGCTTCATGACAGAACTTTCCAGGCATATTGGTCCAAATACAGATGTTCCTGCCGGTGATATAGGCGTTGGAGGTCGTGAAATTGGCTTCTTATTTGGTCAATATAAAAGGCTAAGAAATGAATTTGCAGGAATTCTTACAGGGAAAGGAATTGAATGGGGAGGCAGCCTGATTCGTCCGGAAGCTACCGGTTACGGAACTGTATATTTTGCTGAAGAGATGTTGAAAAACCAAGGCGATTCAATGAAGGGGAAAATTGTAACCGTATCAGGATCTGGTAATGTTGCTCAGTATGCAACTGAAAAAGCCACCGAACTTGGTGCTAAAGTTGTTACACTATCTGACTCCAGTGGATTTATCTACGATCCAAATGGAATCGATGCCGAAAAGCTGGCTTTTGCAATGGAACTTAAAAACATAAAACGTGGCAGAATTAAGGAATATGCCGACAAGTATGGTGTTGAGTATTACGAAGGAAAAAGGCCATGGGGTATTAAATGTGATGTTGCGCTGCCTTGTGCCACACAGAATGAAGTAAATGCTGAAGAAGCACAATCGCTTATTGATAATGGATGTTTTGTGGTTGCAGAAGGAGCAAATATGCCTTCTATTCCTGAAGCTATTGAAATATACATGAAAAATCGTATCCTCTACGGACTTGGGAAAGCTGCAAATGCTGGTGGAGTAGCAGTATCCGGACTTGAAATGAGCCAAAATTCACTGAGGCTGAGCTGGACAAGGGAAGAAGTAGATCAAAGATTGCACCAGATCATGAAAGATATTCATCAGACATGCTTGAAATTTGGCACAGAATCTGATGGCTTTGTTAACTATCCTAAAGGAGCAAATATCGGCGGATTTGTAAAAGTTGCAGATTCTATGCTGGCACAGGGAGTGGTTTAACCCGGAAAATGCATACATTTTCTACGATTAAGACTATACCAACAAATTTGGATCATTTCATTACCCCAAATTTGGGTATGTCTAAATCGGGATTTACTTCGTGAGCTTCCGTTGGTCGGTTCCCGCTTTGCTTCCCACTATCCATAGCACAACTTGTCCCGATATTTTTCGGGATTCATACAATACACTTCGTTTTTGTATGAATAAAGCGGGTTAATTAGTACATAATATAGTATAAAAAGGGCAATCGGATGATTGCCTTTTTTTTTTATATTTTTGAAGCCTTAATAAAATCATGCACTTTACTGATACACATAGCCATTTATATCTGCCGGAGTTTGATCAGGACCGTGATGAGATAATCAAAAGGGCCATTGATCAGAAAGTTACTAAAATCTTCCTCCCAAATATTGATTCGGAGTCGATTTATCCAATGTTGCAATTGGCAGATAAGTTCCCGCAAAATTGCTTCCCAATGATAGGGCTTCATCCTACATCGGTGAAAAGGAATTTTCAACAAGAACTGGAAATTATTGAAGAATGGCTGGGAAAAAGATCTTTTTTTGGAATTGGTGAAGTTGGAATTGATCTCTATTGGGACAAAACTTTCAGAAAAGAACAGATTCTTGCCTTTCAACATCAGATTCAACTTTCCCTTGATCATAGCCTTCCTCTGATCATCCATTCCAGAAATTCCTTTCAGGAAATTTTTTCAAGCCTTGAAAATTTTTCTGATAAAAATCTCAGTGGAATCTTTCATAGTTTTACCGGAACAATTGAAGAAGCACAAAAAGCAATTCGCATGGGGTTTAAGATAGGGATCAACGGAATTGTAAGCTTCAAAAATTCTGACCTGGGTAAAGTGGTTGCTGAAATAGGTCTTGATCATCTTGTATTAGAAACAGACTCTCCTTACCTGGCGCCTGCCCCAAAACGAGGCAAAAGAAATGAAAGCAGTTTTTTAATATATATAGCGGAAAAAATTGCTGAAATTACCAGGATAGACATTAAAACTGTGGCTGCAAAAACAAACCAGAATGCCACCGAAGTTTTTGGAATTGGATAAGAAACAAAAACAGATGAAATCAAATACTCAACAATCTTTGCTTATCATTTATACGGGAGGAACCATAGGAATGGTTGAGAATCCTGAAGACAAATCTTTAAAACCAATTGATTTCAGTCATATTTTAAAAGAAATTCCTGAATTAAAAAAAATATCCCATAAACTCCAGTGGATGAGCCTTGATCCTATTGTCGATTCTTCAGATATCAAACCTGAAAATTGGGAGTTAATGGCCGAAACAATTTATAAAAACTACCATAAATTTGATGGTTTTATAATATTACATGGTACAGATACTATGGCCTATTCTGCTTCTGCCCTAAGTTTCCACCTTGAGAACCTGGCTAAGCCTGTAATTTTCACTGGATCGCAGTTACCCATGGGGTTGGTTCGTACCGATGGTCGTGAAAACCTGCTATCTGCTATTGAGATTGCAGCAGTTCAAAACAACAATGGCCCTATGGTTCCCGGGGTAAGCATCTATTTTGAAAACAAATTATTTCAGGGAAACAGAACTACAAAATACAGTGCTGAAAATTTCAATGCTTTTGTCTCACCAAATTATCCCATTCTTGCAGAATCAGGAGTTTACTTAAAGTTTTATAAAGAAAATATTCACTATCCTAAATCAGGGGATAAATTAAGTCTTCATAAAAAATTCAACTCCCATGTGGGAATATTAAAAATTTTTCCAGGAATTACAAAAGAATTTGTTGAACCTATTTTAATAAACAAACACCTCCGCGCAATTGTCCTTGAAACCTTTGGCGCTGGTAATGCAACAACAGAAAAGTGGTTTATAGCGCTCATTATAAGCTATATAAAATCTGGCGGAGTAGTGTTAAATGTTTCACAGTGCCTCGCAGGAACAGTTGAGCAAGGCAAGTATGAAACCAGCCGGGAGTTAAAAAAAGCAGGGGTTTTTGGAGGATCTGATATTACCACAGAAGCCGCGGTAACCAAATTAATGTGCCTTCTTGGTCAGGATATTTCAAAGAAAAAGCTTTTAATCCGTCTGAATAACTCAATAAGTGGAGAAATTAATTAGTTGGTGTTTTATTTTTTTGTATTTTGTGCCGCTGATTCTTTGGCCTGTTTTAAGGATATGGAGAGGTGACCGAGTGGTCGAAGGTGCGCGCCTGGAAAGCGTGTGTACTGCGTAAAACAGTACCGAGGGTTCGAATCCCTCTCTCTCCGCAAAAATTGGAGAGAGAGAAAAATAAGCCTGAGAAGGCTTAACTTATTTATTAAAAAGTATTTTTACTTTTGCAAAATTAAAGTGTAATTCGTTTATTTATACAATCTTTATAAATCAAAAACAAAAATTTCTTTAATAACTAAACAGATCATTAACCATGAAAAAATTATTTGCTATTGTAGCGGTATTTGCAATCTTAGGCTTCGGTGCGTCTCAGTACGTGATGGCACAGGAAGAGCCAGATACATCAGCTGTAGAAGAAGCAACTGAAACCGCAGTAGAAGAAACAGTCACTGAAGCGCCTGTGGAAGAAGCTCCGGCACCCAGCCCAGGTGGTGGGGAACTCCACAAACAAATCAAGGCCAAATTTATTGAAGGTGGTGCTCAGTTTATGGGTGCGGTTCTTTTAACCCTGATCTTTGGGCTTTCGCTTGCTATTGAAAGGATTATTTATCTGAACCTGGCTACAACAAATACTGAGAAGCTTTTAAATAAGGTGGAAGCTGCCCTAGAAGAAGGGGGAATTGAAGCTGCCAAAGAAGTATGCAGAAATACCCGCGGTCCGGTTGCAAGTATTTTCTACCAGGGACTCGATCGTTATGACGAAGGAATTGAAATGGCAGAAAAATCTGTAATAGCATATGGAAGTGTGCAAATGGGCTTACTAGAGAAAAACCTTTCCTGGATTTCCTTGTTTATTGCCATTGCTCCTATGTTAGGTTTTATGGGAACTGTTATTGGTATGATTTCTGCATTCGACCAGATCCAGATTGCTGGTAATGTATCTGCCTCACTAGTTGCCGGTGGTATTAAAATTGCTTTGATCACCACAGTATCTGGTCTGATTGTTGCAGTAATTCTTCAGATATTCTATAATTATATTTTGTCTAAGATCGATGGTATTGTTAATTCCATGGAAGATTCTTCCATTTCACTCATCGATATGCTGGTTAAGTATAATGTTAAGAAATAAATTTCTATACTATGTCTGGTAAATACATAAAAATCATCAGTTATATCCTTTATGCACTCCTGGGTGTTTCCATAGTACTGGTATTATTATTTTACTTGGGAAACGTTGTGCCCGGAACTGAAGGAACAAGCATGGAAGAACCGGTAATTACCGAAACCTTGCTTAAATGGGCATATATCATGGCTATCCTAACAGCAGTATTATCTGTAGGATTTTCTATTTTTAACATGATCTTGAACCCAAAGGGTCTGAAACAAACACTATTTGTCCTGGTTGGTATTGCAATTCTTTTTGGAGCTTCCTACTTATTGGCCTCCGATGAATTGCTCTCCATCGAAACTTATGAAGGAACCGGAAATGAGCCTTTCACCCTGAAATGGACAGGGACAGGTTTGTATGCCACTTACATTTTAGCAGGAGGTGCGGTACTTTCAATCCTGTACTCTGAAGTTGCTAAATATTTTAAATAATTGTTTTGAAACCCCACGCAAATGAGTGTGAGGGTTTTAACCATAACACTATATAAAAATGGCAAAGAGGGAATTACAACCAATTAATGCAGGGTCTATGGCAGACATTGCTTTTCTCCTCTTGATTTTTTTCCTGGTAACTACCACTATGGATGTTGATACGGGGTTAATGAGAGGCTTGCCTCCTATCCCGGATAAAGATCTACCTGAACCTGAGGATAAAATTAGAGAGAGAAATGTCTTTGTTGTTAAGATCAATAAATTTAACCAGCTTCTGGTTGAAAATAAACCTATGGATATTCATGATCTTCGAGAAAGCGCAAAAGATTTTATTGCAAATCCTGAAGATAAGGACAATCTTCCTCAAAAAGAGTTTAAAGAAATAGCATTCTTTGGCCGTGTGTATGTTCCTAAGAACCCTATTATTTCTCTTCAGAATGATAGAGGGACTTCTTATGGAACTTACCTGATGGTTTCAAATGAGATACTTGCTGCCAAAAATGAACTTAGAAATGATCTTTCCGTGCAAAAGTTTGGGCGCAAATATGATGATCTTGAGGAGGATGAGCAAGCTGCTGTAAAAAAATATTATACTGCTGTACTATCAGAGGCTGAACCTAAAAATATTGGAGGGGCTGAATAATGTCAAGATTTAAAAAAGATGGTAAAAAAGGAGTTGGATCAATTAATACTGCTTCTCTTCCTGATATTGTTTTTATGCTTCTTTTCTTTTTTATGACCACAACGGTTATGAGAGAAGTTGATTTAAAGGTCAACATACGTTTACCAAATGCATCAGAAGCAAAGAAACTTGAAAAAAAATCTCTTGTTTCCTTTATTTATATTGGTGAACCTTCCGGACCATATCAGAAAATGTTTGGAACAGAACCAAGGATTCAGCTTAATGATCAATTCAAAAACGTTGCTGACATCCAGGATTTCATCGCACAGGAAAGAGATGCCATGAATGAGGCCGACCAGGCGAAAATGTCGGTTTCCATGAAAGTAGATAAAAAAACAAAAATGGGTGTGATCTCTGATGTGAAACTGGCACTTCGGCGCGCCAGTGCTTTGAAGCTAAATTACTCGGCTGTGAAATCAGAAACACTTGAATAATTTTTTCATACATTATAGAGAAAGCTGCCCACAAGGCAGCTTTTTTTTTGCTAAAAACAGACTCACTTGAAATAGTTTTTTTAATTTCGAATTTAACTCAAAACAATAAAATGATATCATGTTTCTTTGTCTCTGACCTTCATGGGAAAATTGACCGGTACCGGAAATTGTTTCATGGCATAAAAACTGAAAAACCGCAGGCAGTATTTCTCGGAGGTGATTTACTGCCATCAGGCTTGAAGTCTCTAACCTCTGAATTTGAGTCAAATGAAGTTTTTATCAATGAGGTGCTGATTGCTGGTTTTTTGAATCTTAAGAATACTCTTGGCCCTGAATTTCCACGTGTGTTTCTGATTCTCGGAAATGATGATGGAAAAGCCGAAGAAAATATTTTTATTGAAGCACAAAATAAAGGAATTTGGGAATATATGCACAATAAAAGAACAAGCTTCAAAAATCATAATATCTATGGATATTCCTATATCCCTCCAACACCTTTTTTACTTAAAGACTGGGAGCGATATGATGTGTCAAGATATGTAGATCCCGGCTGCGTACCACCAGAAGAAGGCTACCGGTCTGTTCCTGAGAAAAAAGACGATATCATTTATTCGAGCATTAAGGAAGATTTGAATAAACTTGTTGCTGAAGACGATTTAAGCAAGGCCCTGCTTCTTTTTCATACTCCACCTTATAAAACCAATCTTGATCGTGCTGCTCTGGATGGAAAAATGATTGAGCATGTTCCACTGGATGTACATGTAGGAAGCATTGCTGTACAAAGATTTCTTGAATCAAATAAACCACTCATAAGTCTTCATGGTCACGTCCACGAATCGGCAAGAATTACAGGATCATGGAAAGATAAAATCGGAAGCACATTTCTATTTAGTGCTGCTCATGATGGCCCTGAGCTGGCTTTGGTTCGTTTTGACTTGAATACACCGGGCCTTCACTCCAGGGAATTGATTTAGCCCAACACTTTTATTTTAAAGGCAAAAACAGGTGAAACCCGGAATTTACAAGCAATCTTTTTTTCTTATCTCAGTTCCAATAGGTAACGGCCTGGCGGCATCTGTTACAGCACCAATTTTCACTGCATAGCTTGTACGCTTCTCAATATCTTCATCTGTAACGAGATGAACATCCAGCAAACAATCTAATTTATAACCTGTACGGAAGTAATTTGTTTGACTCAAGCTCTGGCTCCATCCTTCAAGCCAGGTTCTCAAATCCTTTTCCTGATCTGTAGACCCCCTGAAATGAATTAGTAAATCAATATCGCTGCCTGGACCAGCTGTCGCATTTTTAGTGCTTCCAAAAATATAGAAACCAACTACCCCAAAACGGGAGGGGTCGAGTCTTGCAGCAATATTTTCTGCAATTCGTAATCGCCAGCGCCAATGAATATCATTCCTCCTCGCATCCTTAACCTTCATTTTTCCCATTCCTTCCGATTCACCGTTTTCTGAAGGAGGAGCAAGATGGGCAATAGCCTTTCTCTCATCTGCATTCATTAAAATATGCATTAATTTACCTCCTGTAGTATTGGAAATATCAATTACCCTGATCACATCAGATATATGCCCCATATCGGGAAGTAAGTCCACCAATATATTTTCCGATCCTAAAAGGAATTCTTCATCAAAAACAGTATCATGATCATCCGGATACAATGGAAGATACCGGATATTTGCCTCAACCAGATCAAGAAAAAAATGTGTGCCAAATGAGAGTTCAGGGACATATTCCTTTTGCTTTCTGGCTATTTCTATTAACATGGAAGTATTGTTGATCTCTGAATAACTCACACTAACACCCAGTTTGATATCCCCCCGGCTTCCCCACCGACCGGGACCCATAAGCAAAAATTGTCGTTTAGGTAAAATTTTATTCAACCGCCCAACAGCTTTTCCCACGACTTTTAAAACATCATAATCAGATAACTCTGAATACTTCTGCGGATCAACATAGACTATATGAGAAATATTTGGTATAATCCCATTGGAAATATATTTACTCCCTGTAAAAATCACATCACCGGGCGATAAGTTAGGAGGAATTGTAGCGGGGTTGGATTCTTCCCGGTAAGATTGTGAACGACATTGTAAAAGATATAGATCTTTACCATCATGTGCAAATTCAATATCAACCGGATAGCCATATTCCCTCTCAAGCACATTCAAAATAGTATGTATCCTTGAAACAAAATCTGTTTGATCGATCAGGCCATCAAATGTTACTACAAAATTGTCTTTTTCAAAATCCATTCCAAGCTTCCTGGTTGGCTGAATATGATTTTCGGTAAGTAAGGATAAAACCATACTCAGGGACGGGAAATCTCTACCTGCTTCTTTCAGTACATCATCTATTTTTATTGTCTCAAAGCTGCCATTTTCCAGGTCCATTACATCTACACTCTTGGGAGAATATCTGATAATTTCATCAAGGGTAACATTAACCCTTAATCCCGGCTGACCGGGAGCAATTAGTATTGGATAATCATTACTCAACCTGTCAACTGCCCTGGTTCCCAAACCAGGCACCATACGAATCAAGCCATCTTCCTGGTTGAGACGGCTCGACCACCTGAATTCATTTCTACTAAAAGCCACACCAGCAAATGACGGAAAAAAATATTTTCCCACTTTTGTTCCAACAACTTCCTGGATAAGTATTCCCATCTCCTCATGATAATCCAGCAGATCTCTCTCTGACCTGTATTCAATAGGATCTGGTCCAAAGGTAGAAGCATAAACTTCAGAAATTGCATCCATCAATTCCAGTAAACGATCTTTCTTATTTCCCTTGTTTGCAATAAACAAACTCTTATATTTTCCCGCAAATGCTGTCCCCAGCCGATCCTCAAGTAAACTTGAACTACGAACAATCAAAGGAATTTCTCCAAAATCATCCAATGCAAGAGATAATCCTTTTACTATTTCAGGTGCAAATGAGGAATTTTTAAAAACATGAATAACATAGGGATATTCCTTTCTCACCTGGTCAATGTCTTTGTATTTCTGTTCCAGAATATCCTCCAGGTTATTATGAAACATAAAGCTCAAGAGTCCATCAGAAGTCAAGTACCAGGTTTTAGGGGTTTTGATATTTTTTAGTAGCGGGTTCTGATCTGAAGATTTATCAAGAATTTTTTTTGATACAAATAGCCCGGCACTTTTACCTCCCAGCTTCCCGAAACTCCCCACCGGAAAGATTACCTGTTGTATTAATTTATTAAAGTCCTCTATTCCAACAAACTCCTTGGAAATATTAATAAAATCTGGCTGATCACTGAGAATTCTTCGGATAAGTGCCACCCTGAAGTTCTTTTCCCGTGGCTTAGAGAGTTCCAGTCCCTGGGGCTCCAGATGATGAAATCGTTCAATAGCACCAATAATTTCTACCAGGGTTGATCCGGTATTTTCCAATACATTTGACAAGAAGCCTGACCTGTCCTGTTTTATCCATTTATGAATATTGTCCAGTATATCTTTGCTACTCAAATATTTCCCTGCAACCTCAAAAATTTCTTCGCTTATCCCCAATAAATCAGTTTCAGGAATTCTTTGATATGGTTTATTGCCATCTTTAAATAATTCCTCCTTGTCTTTATAGATTGGACTAAAATGCTCAAAAAGTCCTTCCCCCTCTTTTATTCCACTCCAGCCAAGGTAGTTAACCATCTTACGTGAAATACGCACAAGCAATTTCGGATCTGTTCGTTTCAACATTTCCAGAACAACCCACCATTCTGATTTTTGTTCCTTTTGAAACTGGATTTCCTTTTGAAACACCGATTTTAAACGGTCATGAAAAAAGTAATATCCAATTTGTTCAGCAATGCTGTCTATCAATTTTCTTTCTTCTTTCAAAAAAGGACCCTCATCTGCCAGGGGTCTTTCACCCTTATAAGATACACTTACCTCACCAATTTTTTCATCCTGAATATGGATGTCTGAACTCAAAGACCACTTTGATTCTTCAAAACCTTCTGAATGGTACTCCTTGTCCCTGATTATGACCCGGGACTGACAAACTTCTGAATATTGCCAACCTGGAGCAATAGCTTTAATGATTCCCCGAAATATATCTTCCTGGCTTAACTCTTTAGAATGTAAAAGTTCCTGAACCGTATAAAGACACTGTAATTCTTTAGCTCTTTCCTTCAGGTCATCAATTACCTTTCTTACGTAATTATCCTTTCCCATGGCTTTAAGGATTTGATTTCTTGATCACTCCCATACCTGATCGTCCATCCACTTTAATTTGAAGTGGGTTGGAGAGCCTGACATGTTTAACATACTTGCCTTCTTCGATTAGATTTTGTTCCGCCAGCCAATCCCAATCAACTCCATGAATGCTGGCAAATGGAATAGAAAAATAATGTACTTTAAAACCTGTTACATTGTGAAAAAAGTGTGAACCCTGGCTCATTTCCACAAATACATTCTCCATGGTTGCTTCGATAATAACTTTAGCGCCTGACACCTGGCCCCAATCCACCGGGATACCTGCTGTAGGATCTGAAGTTCCCCACCTGCCAAAACCAATCAATAGGTATGGTCTGTTTTCTTCAAGCAGCTTGCTGTTCATAGCTCCAATTTCTGTTGCTATGTTCCAGGAAAATCGTGTTTGAAATGCTTCAGGGTCAGTAAAAACAATGTCTGATATTGAATCAATTATTCCATTTCCCAATACTTTTTCTGAAGCTGCAAGAATATTGTCTCCTGTAAGTTCCTCTTTCACCATGTTAACTTCTTCTGAAGAAACTACCATCGGTCGAACCTGTAAAAATCCAAACCTGTAAGGATATTCACCCTCGTTGGCAAGTGTTACTGCAAATTCAATTTCTACAGGTGCCCCAACAGCTTCTTCGCAATTTTTCAACAATTTTTTTGTCAAATCATTTAACATAATAGTATCCAATGTCAATATTGGGGAAAAAGTGAGTATGCGTGGTCCTTTGCCACTAATTCCTGGCCATACACGATCTGAAGAGGCATCATAAGTTGATACCAGGTGCTTCAGGGTTCCATCAGATTCTGCATCAGGAAGAGATGCCTCAACAAGATATTCAGCTTCCTGAATCGGATTGTATTCAGGTGGCTTCCCCATATTGATTGCCCAGAAACTAATCTGGGTTTGTTTCAACATATCACCCATTGATTTAAAGGGCGGATTTGTTTTGGGATAGGAAGGTGAATAAGCCCAGGAAATACTTCCATCAACTATTGTCTTCCCCATTCCAAGAGCCAGGTTTACTACACCTTCTTCAGGTATTGCATGTCCCACAGGATAATAATTATAGGATCGGGCAACACCTGAAACTTCAGGATAGAATCTCTCATCATGGCGCTCACCAACCACCTCCTGAATAATAACTGCCATTTTCTCATCTTCCGTTTTATGCCGGGTTGCTTTCATATAGTCTTTGGCAGCCCTAAAATAGGTGGAAGCATACACAAACTTTATCGCTTCAGTAAGTTTGCGAAACCGGGTATCTATATCATGCTGATTATTAGGCGTCATTTTTGTGCCATAAATACCAGCAAATGGCTCGTACATAGCGTCTTCTAGCATACTGGAGGATCGTATTGCCAGGGGTTGTTTGATGTTGGAAATCAGCGTGCGTAAATCGCCAAGAATTTCAAAAGGAAGATCAGCCTTCTGAAAAGCCAGGCCTATTCTCTCATCTGAAGCATCTGAAAATGCTATCTCTGAAAGCTTATTTTGCTGCATAAAAGAATCAAAAATATCTGTCCGCAACACTATCATCCGGGGGATATTAATTTCAAAACCGGGAAATTCCTTTGCCTGGATATTCTCCAGAATTTTATCAATAAATGCTAAGCCTTGAGCTTTACCCCCCAGTGAACCGGAACCAATATAACTGATTGGTTTTCCCGATTCAAAAAAGTTTCTGTTAAACCTGGTCAATTCCTGGTCTTTCATATGTTTGTATTATATTTTCGTTCACAAAGTAGTCCTATTGAGTGTAGGGGTCAACCCAAAGTAACTTTTTCCTCTGATTTACAATCTCTTTCTACATTGTATGTAGTATTAGCTGTTACAGTCCATAAATAACAATCCGAATTTTCATTAAACCCAACCTCTTTCATGGCATGCCAGGGCAACTTTGTCAATAGAAATA
>JAYEGO010000022.1:0-6063 GCA_034659155.1 Bacteroidota bacterium
CCAAACCAATTAGCACTCTGCCGGGTGATCCTGAAAGGAAAGCCGGAAAGTTAAGTCCACTTGATTCTATTCGTCAGAGCCTGCTCACTCTCCATGCAGGTTTTCTGGCTATCGATCCTGCAACAGGATATATTCTTGCATGGGTTGGTGGGATTGATCACAAAAAATTTCAATATGACCACGTTACTTCAAAAAGACAGGTGGGATCTACTTTTAAACCTATTGTTTATGCTGCAGCTCTTGAAAAAGGAATAAAACCCTGTGAGTTTTTCTCGAACGAGAAAAGAATATATGAAAAATATGATAACTGGTCTCCTTCAAATTCAGAAGGATCATATGATGGATATTATTCAATGAAGGGTGCCCTTGTCCATTCAGTAAATACAGTCAGCGCAGAGCTTATTCTTCAAACCGGTATTCCCCGGGTCATTGCACTGGCAAAAAAAATGGGAGTAGACAGTCCCATTCCTGAAGTTCCTTCCATTGTTCTTGGTGCAGCTAATATTTCTCTTAAAGAAATGGCATTTGCTTACAGCAGTTTCATAAATCATGGACGACCGGTCAAACCTGTTGGCATTACAAGAATTGAAGACAAAGAAGGCAATGTACTATTTGCTCACAAACCTTCCCCACCTGGCGATGAAGTAATCAGTATTGAAACTGCTATGACTATGACACACATGCTAAAAGAAGTGGTTGATTCAGGAACAGCGCGTTCTTTGCATAGTGTATACCACCTAAAAACTGAGCTTGGCGGAAAAACAGGTACCACACAGAATAATGCTGATGGCTGGTTCATTGGATTTTCTACAAATATTGTAGCCGGCTGCTGGGTGGGTGCAGAAAACCCTTCTGTGCATTTCAGGACCACCAGGCTTGGACAGGGAGCACATACCGCACTGCCCATATTTGCCCGCTTTGTTCAAAAACTTGAGAATAGTCCAAATCATAAAACCTATACATCAGGAACATTCCCCTTGCTTCCCGCCCATCTTGTAAAAGAATTTGATTGTCCTGATTTCTCAATGAAAAATCCCAGGCTTAGTTTTATTGAAAAGCTATTTATGCGGGATGCGAAAGCTGATTCCATTAGGGATATTAAAAGGGAAGACAGGAAGCTCAAGAGGAAAGAAAAAAAATCAGAAAGAGAAAAAAAAGGAATCAGGCATGGTTTACGCAAGCTGTTTGGGGGTAGGAAGAAGAAAGATGAACGATGAAGGATGAACGATGAAGGATGAACGATGAAGGATGAACGATGAAGGATGAACGACGAAGGATGAACGACGAAGGATGAACGACGAGGGATTAAGTTGATGGAAGAGAAAGAGAAAATGAATATCTTAACAGCCGAATAAAAAAATGAATGGGGCAGAAATATTATGAAAAGTTTAAGCAATAAGCAATTCTGGAGAAAGTGGATGATCCAAACCCCCCTGGTCTTTGTTTTTGGAATGATATTGAGTGCTACAATAGGGTTTATTATTGGTGGCTTGTTTCAAAGTTTTTTAGATGGAGCATTAGTATTAATCATAAGTTTTAGTGTCATGGGTGCCGGAGCAGGGGCATCAATTGGTTTTATTCAAAGAAAGATCCTGAAAAAAGAAATAGCACTACCCTGCTCCTGGATTTTGGCGGGGGCAACTGGATTGTTTATAACCGAGTTTATTGCCGGTTTTTTACTTTGGATACTGGGTTCTAACCGGGATATGGGTTCAAGTGCCCAATTTTTGTTCATTAGCCTGATGATATATGCAATTGGAGGGGCTATAATTGGAATTTTGCAAGTCTCTATACTGGAAAAGAAAGGCCTGAATGCCAAACCCTGGTTTTTTGCAAATTCTTTAGCATGGGGGGTGGCTATTTTGCTAACACTTATTTCTCTTAATGACCAGGAGGGTGGTGCTTTGATTTTCTTTGGAATGATTATCCTGGCGGCAGTGCTGTTTAGTTTTATTACTGGTTATGTAATGAAAAGGATATTGGAACCAAAGGCTCTGGAATGATAAAGGAAGCATAATAATTGTTGGTAAAAAACTACAAGCCAAAGACTCACACCACCCCGACCCTTACCCAGTAACACTTGAGTAAATTTTGCACATAAATATTGTGTCAGGTTTACTTATAGGCTTTCTAAATGGTTCGGGACACCCCTCCTGGTTCAGGGGAATTTAAGACTATCTATTAATCCTTATTTAGGAAATTTCAGGAGTAGAGTAAAAGTGTTAAAATGGATAAGTTCTGAAAGGGGGGTGTTTTTTTACCTTAGCAAATAAAGTGCTGGGCTAAAGCCTTATTGCACTGGCCATTAACTAACCCCAGCCTTCCATGCCTGCCGGCAGGCAGGAAGGCTGGGGTTAAGCAAAATACGTATATGCTGGACTTTAGTCCAAAATGTTCTTAAAATTACTCCGATTTTTGATGTTTCAGGATAGTATTGGTGTAATTTTTTAAATATAACCAATCGTATCTTGTTGTTAAGCAGGTAATTATACTATTAATGAATCTCCCTGGTAATGCATGTTTTCCAACTGTCAGGACATCCCTGTGGACGGACCCTGACAGGTTTTACCAGTTTTAGTGGATATTTCCAAGAAAAACCTTCCATATCAGGTTTGAACGATTACCAAAATTTTTATTCACTTTTTTAGCAATTATTTCAACCCTGTTGGTTGTAGAATGGATCAACAGTGAATCACCGGATCTAAGTCCAATTATTTTATTGGAATAGCTCACCACTCCCTTATAAAGGCTATCCCCTGAAGATTGCAATGGGGAATCAAGAACAAAATCCTGACTTGAAACAACTAATTCATCATAATCACAGCTATCAAGCTGCTCCAGAAATCCAGGTAATGTTAAATCCTCCGGCCTTCCTGTACTTATATCAATATCTATTACCACATTACTGTCAATAAAGAGATCAAAGATCATTTTCCCAGCCTGGGCCTTGAAAGCAGTATCATAATTTTTTCTTGTATAAATCATAACATATTCTCCAAAGTCATGGATTTTTTCTATTGCCCGCTCATCAAAGGCATTTAATTTGACTTCATCCAGTTTTTCAATTTCAAATTCTTCTTCAAAAGACTGAACCATATCCATTCTAATCCTGTCCGCCTCATCGTATTCAACAACCAGCTGCTCATCTTCCTGTATATAAGCATTTGCCCATGGATCTGGCTCACTGCAGGTTGGAGACCCCAGGACCAGGAGACCCAGCATTAACAACAATATATGTTCAGGTTTTATTCTCATCTACTCCTCTGTTTTCTGTCTGAATCTTAATACAGATATTTTATTCCCTGAATAAATAGTTTCCATTATCTCTATATCCTTTAAACTATTTACTGGCATTGTAAGCTTATCGATAAATTCATTCTTATTATAAAGTTCCATGCCTGTCTGATCTACATCAAATACCTGGTATATGTATGCACTATCTGATATCATCCTATCCAAATTAGACCTTCTTCTTTTCCAATCTTTAACATTTGTAGAAGAAAAATAATTTATCATCATAGCAAAATCATTAGGATAGAGATAAATTTTTTCAAAAGCATCAATTTTATCCAGTATCCGCATTATTGTATCAGGCTTATAATATGGTGCCTTCACTATAAATTTCACACTCTTCATTTTTGTCTTCAGCAGAAAATTTCCCCATTGATCACAGTTCATATAAAGTGGAGATTCATTTTCCTTCAAAATAATAATCTCTGTCAAAGTATCTCTAATTCCCCTTTTAGTATAAGCATCAGCAAATGAAAAATTATATGATCTGTTTCCAAGAGTCTTAACCAGAACTATTACCAAAATAAGTAAGATCAGCAATCCGGCTATTTTATGCCATTGTTTTAATCTTTCTGATGCTACTCCCTCAACAAGTTCGGGAAAATGATCCTTATTCTTGTATATAAAATCATTCCAGTCTGTATATCCCACATACCTGCTTAAGAAATTCAGAACATCTACCCTGGGAACCGAATCGCTCCTGGATTTCATATGGGTATAGAACCATTTTTCGCTTATATGCTCGCTAACCTTTTCTAGAAGATCCTCCTGGAAATTAACAATATCCTGACCCTTCCAGGCAGAAATATCTGAATCAATACCAGGATAGGACTGTTTCATCTTTGCAACAATCTCCTCCTTTAATTTATCCAGATATTGAATATCTCTATCTTTCACAAATATAGATTATAGTCTGCATGTCAGCTTGAAAAACAATTGTAAAGTAATTTACAATTCAGTTACAGGTGTTTTTCAAAAAAAAATGGATCATCAAAACTATGTTTAATCTCAAATTAGATTTCTTGAAATCCATTTAAAAAAGAAAATTATGAAAAATCTTGATTCTCGCAAAAAAGATCATCCAAAAAATCCTTCCGGATCCTATTTCCTGAAGGTATTACTATTTTTTGGTCTATACTTGTTTTTGGCTCCTAATATTATCCAGGGGCAAAGCTCTGAAGAACTGGTCATGAAGGCATATCAATTGAGAATAAATGGAAAACTATATGAGGGAAAAAGTATTCTTGACCAGGTTCTCCTGAAAGATTCAACCTGCGCCCTTGCCTGGTTTGAACTCGCACGTACACAACAACACCTTCTTTTAGGTGGAGGGAAAAGTTCTCCTGCTGAGATCCTGGAGTTAATTACTAAAGCTGTAAAGTATGATCCAGACAATGCCAAATACTTATTTTTACAGGCTAATAGTTTCTACCTTAAAGCCTATATTTCTGACGATTCGGAAGAAGAGCCTCAAAAGTATATTGATAAGGCATGCAAAGGCTTTAAGGATGTATTTAGCTTACTCCCTGACAATAAAGAAGCATTGCTCTACCTGGTTGATACTTATGCTACCCTACCTGAAAATATGGGAGGAAATAAAGAAAAAGCCAATTTTTATGCGCAAAAGCTTATTGAACTGGATAAAAGTAATAGTGCAGAGGCTAAAGCAATGTTGATGCCTGATAGTGTTGACATAGTTCAATATTGGAATGAAATCTATAATGCAGACCCAACAGCCATGGCTGCAGAGAAACTGGGAATTGCATATATCTATTCTGAAGACATTACAAATGCTACCAAATACCTTGAAGAGGCTATGAAACTTGATCCTTCAAAAAATTTACTTCAACTGGATATTGCACGGGTCCATGTTATGATGTTGATGCAACAAAAAGGAGACAAAAATGAAAATATGGCTCTCGCCAAAAAATCATTTCAGAAATTTCTTGACAATAATCCAAATGAAATAAATTCATATAAGGCATATACTCTGGGCTGGATTGCAAAGTTGGAAAATTTTTCAGGAAATCCGGAAAAGTCAAAAGAGCTTGTTGCAAAAGCAAAGGAACTTGATGCATATTTTTCACCTGCCTTTGGGGTTCCTTCAAAAAGCCTGTTTTTTCCACCAGACAAGGTATCATATTACTTCAGCTCTTATTTCAGACCATTTTAGAAATAACTACCTGGTGTAACTTAAAAAAGTAATAATATCATGAAAACATCTATTAATTTATTTCATTGGCTCCCACGGATACTCTGTATTCTTGCAATACTATTTATCAGTATGTTTGCAGCCGATTCTTTTACCCCCGGACTCACCATCTGGCAACAGCTTGGTGCTTTCCTCATTCATCTCATTCCATCATTTATTTTGGTGGCCGTCCTTATCCTTGCATGGAAATGGGAGAAAATTGGTGGTATAATCTTTATACTAATAGGACTTGGATTAAGCCCCTTTATCTTTCAGCATAATTATGAAATGAACCAATCTATTGGAATGAGCCTGGGCATTATCCTGATGATTACTTTCCCATTCATTATTGTAGGTATTTTATTTATTGCAAGTAACTTCATGAAGAAGAAGAATCTGTCAGGAACTCATATCAAATAAATGAACTACCTCGTAGCAAAGCTGACGAGGTATTAAGATAGGAATTTGTTTTCAAAACGATGCAAGCATCGGAGTATTATACTCATTTATCCCGATACGCTACACTATCGGGATTCCTGCCTGCCGGCAGGTAGGCGTTCAACTTACAAATTTCAATGCAC
>JAYEGO010000023.1:0-6032 GCA_034659155.1 Bacteroidota bacterium
GACTTTCTCTTTCCTTCTCATCTTCCTCCATAAAGATTAGCTTGGAGTCCTCACCACCCATCTCAATAACCGTTTTAATACTGGGGTACAATTTTGCCACGGAAGATGATTGTGCAATAATCTCATTTACATAATGTCCACCTATCAATTCTTCTGCAAGTTTTCCTCCGGTTCCGGTAAGAGCAATTTCCTGAATAGAATTTCCCGGATATTTGGAATAAATATCAGAGAGAATATCCTTGAGTAAATGAAATGGTTTTCCGAAACAAAAATCGTAACGGTTTTCAAGGATTTTTCGTTCAGAATTCAGTATAACCGTATTGATTGAAATTGAACCAATGTCCAACCCGAGATAGAATTTCTTGTCCATAACTACAGTTTAAGTACAACACTAAAATTTGTCTACTCGCCGTATTTGAACCAGGGTTCTCTTAATTCATATTGGTTTATAATAACTCACTTTAGCCATGAATATAGTAAAAATATTATTGATTGAACAGCTCGTTAAAAAAGAAATTGAGTGGATGAGAAAAATACCCCTGCAAAAAGGGTAATTAATCCAGCTTTAAAACTGCCAGAAATGCTTTCTGCGGGACTTCAACATTACCAACCTGGCGCATACGTTTTTTGCCTTTCTTCTGTTTTTCAAGCAATTTTCTTTTCCTGGTTATATCGCCACCATAACATTTGGCGGTAACATCTTTCCGCAAAGCTTTCACAGTTTCGCGGGCAATAATCTTAGCTCCGATGGCTGCCTGGATTGCAATATCAAACTGTTGCCTGGGAATCAGTTCTTTCAATTTCACACACATCCTGCGTCCAAAATCATAGGCATTTTCCTGGTGTATCAAGGTAGACAGAGCATCTACCATTTCTCCGTTCAACAACACATCCAGCCTCACAAGTTTTGCTTTTTTGTAGCCCGATTGATAATAATCAAAAGAGGCATATCCCCTGGAAATACTTTTTAGCCGGTCATAAAAATCAAATACTATTTCGGCCAGGGGCATCTCAAAACTAAGCTCGACACGATCACTGGTAAGATAAACCTGATTTTTTAAGGTACCTCTTTTATCGATACACAAATTCATCACAGTTCCGACATATTCTGATTTCGAAATGATCTGGGCTGAAATATAAGGTTCTTCGATATAGTCAATGATTGTTGGTGCAGGAAGCCCGGAAGGATTATGCACCTCGATCAACTCTTTTTTTGTAGTATATACATTATACGACACATTAGGTACTGTGGTAATAACATTCATCTGGAACTCTCTTTCCAGTCTTTCCTGGATAATTTCCATATGCAAAAGTCCCAGAAAACCACAGCGAAATCCAAAGCCCAATGCAGCAGAAGATTCAGGCTCAAACGAAAGAGAAGCATCATTTAATTGAAGCTTTTCCATAGAGGCACGTAACTCTTCATAATCGTCAGCATCCACCGGATATACTCCAGCAAAAACCATGGGTTTCACATTCTCAAAACCATCAATTGCCTTATCGCAAGGATTTTCTACATGAGTAATGGTATCCCCCACCTTTACTTCTGAAGAAGTTTTAATCCCTGAAATAATGTAGCCTACATCACCAGCCTGGAGTACATTTCTTGGATCGGTAGTGAGCTTGAGTACCCCAATTTCATCTGCATGATACTCTTTCCCGGTGGAAACAAATTTCACATGATCTCCCTTCTTAATCATTCCGTTCAGAATCCTGAAATAAGCATGGATTCCCCTAAAAGAATTATATACAGAATCAAATATAAGAGCCTGGAGTGGAGCTTCAGTATTACCTGTAGGAGAAGGAACATTATTAATAATGCTGAAAAGAATTTCCTTCACTCCCAACCCGGTTTTGCCACTTGCTTCAATGATAAGCTCACGCTCACAACCTATCAAATCAACTATTTGGTCTTTCACTTCTTCAGGCATTGCATTGGCCAGGTCCATTTTATTCAGTACAGGAATAATTTCTAAATCATTTTCTATTGCCTTATACAAATTAGATATGGTTTGAGCCTGGATTCCCTGGGTGGAATCTACAATAAGAAGGGCCCCTTCACAGGCTGCAATCGACCTGGAAACTTCATAAGAAAAATCCACATGCCCCGGTGTGTCAATCAAATTCAGAAAGTATTTCTCTCCTTCAAAATCATACTCCATATGTACGGCATGACTTTTAATGGTGATGCCTCTTTCCCTTTCCAGGTCCATATTGTCAAGTACCTGATCCTGGAAATCACGTTCATTCAGAGTTTTAGTCTCCTGCAACAACCTGTCAGCAAGGGTGCTTTTCCCATGATCAATATGAGCAATAATGCAGAAGTTCCTGGTTCTTTCCATTTCCCGGAATAAATTGTAAATTTATAATCGCAGGCAAAGATAATAAAAAACCAGCCCTGAAAGGGCGTAAGCAAAACATACTATCATGCAAACCAATAGAAGAAATTTTCTCAGAAAAGCAGCAGCAGCTAGTGGAGCACTGGCACTTACTAATCTGTTCAACAATTCATATTCCAGGGAATTGAATGATGCCCTGGATAGGATGGGCCATATTTCTCCTGAGATACTTGCTTCGGAGGAGGATTTCTGGTATTGGGTTCAGAATTCATTTTCTGCATCTCCAAACATCATTAATATGAACAATGGAGGAGTATGCCCCCAGCCAAAGGTAGTACAGGAAGTATTTGAACATTACAACAGGGTAAGCAATGAAGGCCCAGCCTATTTCATGTGGCGAATTGTTGATTCAGGAAGAGAAAATGTACGAAGAGATCTTGCAAAACTTGCTGATTGTTCTCCCGAGAATATAGCAATTCAAAGAAATACATCAGAAGCACTGGAAACAGTAATTTTTGGTTTGAACCTGGAAAAGGGGGATGAGGTTGTTCTCACAAAACAAGATTACCCCAACATGATCAATGCCTGGAAACAAAGAGAAAAAAGAGACGGTATTGTGCTTAAATGGATCAACCTTCCCCAACCAATTGAAAACGATGATGAGATTGTGGCTATATATAAGGAAGCATTTACTTCAAAAACAAAGCTGGTGCAAATTATGCATATGATAAACTGGACAGGTCAAATTTTACCGGCAAAAAAAATTGCCAGGGCTGCACATGAAAGAGGGATTGAAGTAATGGTAGATGGAGCACATAGCTTTGCACATTTCAAATTCTCTGTAGCTGAGCTTGAATGCGATTACTTTGGCACCAGCCTTCATAAATGGCTGTATGCACCATTTGGAACGGGAATGCTTTATGTAAAGAAAGAAAAAATTGCAGGATTATGGCCTCATATGGCTCCAGCCGACCCCGAAAGTGATGATATTAGAAAGTTTGAAGCTTTAGGTACACGAAGTATGCCTGCAGAAATGGCCATTGGTAAGGCCATTGAATTCCATATGCTGCTTGGAGCTGAAAGAAAAGAGGCACGCCTCAGATATCTGAAAAATTATTGGATGAAAGCAGTTGCAGATCTCCCCGGGATCAGGTTTTATACATCCTTAAAACCAGAATATTCTTGCGGACTTGGCAATTTTGGGATTGAGGGAATGGAGCCCGGAGAAATCCAAAAAGCATTATTCGGAAAATATAAGATCTATACAGTTGCAATAAACTGGGAAAATATTCATGGTGTAAGGGTTACACCAAATGTTTATACCTCTATGGATGATATGAACTATCTGGTGGAGGCCATCAGGAAAATAGCAAGCTGATTTCAGATGACTTTAAGCTTTGGAGTTTATATTGAAATGCGGGGTTAAGCAAGATATGTGTGTATATGGACTTTAGTCTAAAATATCTTTAAGATTACCCCGATTTTTGGTGATTACGACCATCAATACAGTCCAAGTTCAGACAAATCTGCTTCTTTATAATCTTTAGGAGGAAGGAAAAGCTGTATATCCAGATCTTTCTGCTTCAACTTGTAAACTTCTGTTGTAAAACTGCTTTCAAAATCATATTCAATGGTTTTCATCATCAATCCCTTTTTTCTTAGTTGGGCATATTTTGGATCTGCCTGTCTGCTTAAAACTCCTGGCAATTCTGCTCCTATCTCATCCAGCAATGCATTTAATTTCATCAAGTCCATTTCTCTTTCAATATGAACTTCATCTGAAACCCAAACTTCTTCTTTCATGATCTTATTGATAAACAATCCATACCCGGAAGCACTAATACCGGCTATCTTCTCCTTTTCACCGGTATTTACAAGTTCTACTTTATAACTGCTTTGAGTATTATCCAGGGTATCTTTCAGGCTTGAGATATAATACTCATAAGTAGCTTTAATCATTTCCTGCTCTTCTTTTGATCTCCCGGTAATATCTTTGATCATTTCAGCTTTTACAGCATCCCTCAGTTCACTTAAATAACTATCAACACTTCCCTTCCAATAAATTGATTTACTGCTATTAATAAAAGTTATAGTATAATCATTAAGGTCAAAAATACTTACAAAGCCTTTCTCCTCCAGTCTGAGTTTTTGTTCCTGTAAATAGTATGTATATTGATATTTATCTTTTGATTCAGAATCAAAATTCCTTTCATGAATTATCCATCCGGCAAAAAGGCTCCCACTGAAAGAAAACAGGAAAACACAAAGGGAAAAGGGAATTAAAATATTTTTCATCAGAATTATTATTAATTATTATTCAAAATGTCAGTATTTAAACAATCTCCTCAAAATTATTCAAAAAATACACAGCATAAAAAAAACCCTGCCATATTTTATGGCAGGGTTTATAATTATATATAGTTTCTCGCAGATCCGGAGATCTTCGATAAATTCCAGGCCTTATTACATCATACCGCCCATTCCACCCATTCCCGGAGCACCTCCCATTGGTGGCATGGCTGGTTCATCTTCTTTAGAATCTGCAATAACACATTCAGTAGTCAGTAACATTCCGGCAATAGAAGCTGCATTTTCAAGAGCAATACGTACTACTTTAGTTGGATCAATAACCCCTGTTTCAAATAAGTTCTCATACTTATCAGTCCTGGCATTAAAGCCATAGTCATCTTTCCCCTCTTTTACCTTTTGAACAACTATTGCTCCTTCAATTCCGGCATTCTCTACAATCTGGCGAATAGGTTCCTCAAGTGCACGTTTGATGATCTGGATTCCGGTATCCTGGTCTTCATTTTCACCTTTCAATTTTTCCAGGTCTTTCAATGTCCTCAAATAGGCAACTCCACCTCCTGGTATAATTCCCTCTTCAATGGCAGCGCGGGTAGCACTCAATGCATCATCCACACGATCTTTCTTCTCTTTCATTTCCATTTCCGAGGCTGCACCAATATAAAGTACAGCTACACCACCTGAAAGTTTAGCAAGTCTTTCCTGCAGTTTTTCCTTGTCATAATCAGAAGTTGTAAGATCTATTTGCTTCTTAATTTGTTTTACCCTTGCATTGATATTATCCTGCCCACCTGCACCATTTACAATAGTAGTATTTTCTTTATCAATGGTAACTTTTTCAGTTCCTCCAAGCATTTCCAGAGTAGCACTTTCCAGTTTCAGCCCTTTTTCATCAGTAATTACAGTACCTCCTGTTAGAATAGCAATATCTTCAAGCATTTCTTTCCTTCTGTCACCAAATCCCGGAGCTTTAACGGCTGCAATTTTCAAGGAACCACGAAGTTTATTTACCACCAAAGTAGCAAGAGCTTCTCCGTCCACATCTTCAGCAATGATCAGGAGAGGCCTTCCATCCTGGGATGTTGCTTCGAGGATTGGCAAAAGATCTTTCATGGTAGAAATCTTCTTATCGTGAAGCAGAATATATGGATTCTCTAATGTTGTCTCCATCTTATCAGCATCGGTAATGAAATAAGGAGAGATATATCCACGGTCAAACTGCATTCCCTCAACTACCTCAACAGTAGTTTCTGTACCCTTGGCTTCTTCTACAGTAATTACACCTTCTTTTTTAACTTTTTCCATTGCCTCAGCAATAAGTTTCCCAATTGCAGAGTCATTATTTGCTGAAATTTTGGCAACCTGCTCAATTTTTTCATTCTGATC
>JAYEGO010000024.1:0-6031 GCA_034659155.1 Bacteroidota bacterium
AACGTCCTATCTTTAGGACTTGTTATAAATTCAGATATTCCAAAACAAAACCTAAATTCTAATTCTTTTATCTTGTACTTGTCATTGAGCTATGCACACATACAATGTAACTGGCTATGTTCAGCTTATCTTCATTTAGTTCATTCAGGTCATCTTGTTTTTCGTTTGCAATATATGGCTCATGTCTGCGGTCTTCAACCGTAAAATTCAGGGGCGCTACATAGGCAACCGAAACATCTACATCTTTGGGAAAATATGCCCTGTAAAAGGTAGATGTATGTTCGCCTTTGCTAATGCCAGTTGCGACCCATTTACTTGTATAGAATTTTTTGAAAAGAAGGTTTATCTTATGGTGGTCCCGGGCCGCATTTTCAACAGTATAACATAGTTCATCATTTATACCATCTCCATTAGGCGAAAAAGCATTGTACCAAACTGAAACAGCAATAACAAATTGTCATTCGATTTTTGTCCAGAAACAATTGAAAGTTTCATCCCAAAAACTTACCAGGCCTTCTTTTCTGACAATGACAATATCATTAAAGCGGTAATACTCATCCTTTTTTATTGAAATAGTATCACCAAACAAGTTGGCATTTTCCTTATTAAAAGGATCAATATCTTCAACACTATACCCAAATAAGTCGTTAGAAATATTCTCATCAGAGAATGTACATTTTATAATTGATGTTTCATAATCTGTAGTAATAATTCTGCCATCAATTTTCAAAGAATAGTAATCATTCGTTTCAGTCTTAAATCCTGCGTTTGCTCCACAGAAACTCTTTTCATTCCATTTCTTCGTATATGATTCAGATTTATACACAGTTAAGACTGTAAGCTTCAATGTATCATTGGTTGAATTCACAAACTCAATTAAACTACTTTCTGAGTAAGGATAATAATCCACCAAATATTCAGGGAAAGCAGGACAGTTTACTTCCTTACACCCTCCAAGTCCTGAAATTATCAGAAGCAACATCAGATTTTTAATTACAGTGTTTTTCATTATTTACTATTTTAAGAAATAAAAAATTATCTCATACTTGTGATCTGAAATCTTCTGTATTAATCATTACATGTTTCGATTTCGGCTTTAAAAGCACCCCCAAGTTCAACCTTAAAGCCAGACTTCAATAAAATATTATTACCTGCTCGCAGAGTGACCTGTGACCCGTTCTTTACCAGAAAGCTATTATTATTCTGTATATTGTTAATTGCATGATAACTAATAATATCCCCATTGTAAAATACTTCGTTATAATCAAAAATATAATCGCTTATACATCCTGTACCCAAGATATTTAACGAAGGATCCCCCAATAGGTTGTATGCTTTCAAATACCGATTGGTTCGTTTCTTATTCCATTTCGACCATAATCTTTGCGCATATCTTAACATTCCCAAATTGATAATCCCGGAAATATGCTCATTTTCTGTGAAAGCATTCCCAAAGATCTTTTTCTCAATAGCCACATCGCTGTTTAATAACGTGGTAACAGAGGACCCAAAGTACACTATTCCTCCTCCGTTCTGGATCCTAAGCCAGTGCTCGCCAATGCTTCTATTATATTCATAAGCAAAATTCCCTGTCTTACAGGCAAAAGAAAAAACTAAAGGATAAACTGAATTTGTAGCAGATGAAATATAGCTTGTAAATACATTTCTTCCCCAATGGCATTGTTCAGATCCGCAAGTCTGCCCTGCTGCCCTGTTTTCTACCCGTATTTTTAAGAGCCGGTCAGGCCCGGCAGGAAAATACCATGGCGGGCAAAGCGCAATCCTTATGAGGCGGCTGTTTTGTTTATTTCCAGTTAATTTTATTCTCAAAATCAACCAATGCTTTTTTTTGCAAGACAAGACCACAACGTTTGACTTGTATTTGTTGGCTGAATTTAAAAGATGTCTTTTCAATTAAGCACCAATAATTTTTTCACAATAAAGTGATTAACACTTAATCAACTAATTCCCAGTAGCAATTATAGGTTTCATCCCAAAATCTTACAAGGCCTCTCCCTCTGACTACTAAAATATCATTATAGCGATAAAAATTATCATTTTTAAGATTGATTGAATCTCCAAACAAGAATTCGTTTTCCTTCTTAAACGGATCGATTCCATCAACACGGTATTCGAAATAATCACTTGATCTTTTGGCATCGTAAAGAGTGTAATTTATTATTGATATTTTATTGTCTGATACACTAATACCTCCATTTATTTCCAATAAGAAATTATCATTCATTTCAGTTTTAAATGCTGCATATGCTGCACAAGAACATTTAGAGTTCCATTTTATTGTATATGAATCAGTTTCATGTACGTATGAAACTAAGATTTTTACTGTATTTTCAGACGAATTCATAAATTCAATATTACTATTTTCATAATACGGAAGGTAATCCGTTAAATATCCAGGAAATGCCGGACAATAAGTGTCTTCGCATCCGGATAGGATATTGGTTATCAGTAAAAAGGCTATTAGTTCAGGTAATATACTTCTTTTCATTTCTTTAGAGATATTAATGATGTTAAAGTTCATTTCACTTACTTATTCATTACAAGGCTCGATCCCGGCATTGAAATCTCCACCTAACTCAACCTTAAATCCCGGGTTTAGTACAATCTTATTACCTGCAAGCAAAGTAAGCTTTGATCCGCTTTTAACGAGAAAACTGCTATTATTCTGAATATCATTGTTAGCACGATAGGTGATAACATCGCCGTTGTTGAAGACTTCAATATTTTCAAAAATATAATCGCTTATACATCCTGTACCCAAGATATTTAACGAAGGATCCCCCAATAGGTTGTATGCTTTCAAATACCGATTGGTTCGTTTCTTATTCCATTTCGACCATAATCTCTGTGCATACCTTAACATCCCCAAATTGATAATCCCGGAAATATGTTCATTTTCTGTAAAAGCATCTCCAAAGATCTTTTTCTCAATTGCCACATCGCTGTTTAATAAAGTTTCGACAGAGGAACCAAAGTATGCCACACCTCCACCATTTTGAATACGAAGCCAATACTCTCCAATGCTTCTATTATATTCATAAGCAAAATTTCCTGTTAAACAGGCAAAAGAAAAAACTAATGTTTAAAGTCTAATACTATTGGACCGATTTAATGTTATAGTTAAGAGATACTTTTTAACTATTGAAATCAAAAATATAATTCTTTTATCTTGTACTTGTCATTGAGCTATGCACACATACAATGTAACTGGCTATGTTCAGATTATCTTCATTTAGTTCATTCAGGTCATCTTGTTTTTCGTTAGCAATAGTAAGAATGTTCAGGTCGGGATAGCTTTGCCGAATATACCAGATTATTCCCTGAAAATTATTTGAATGATAACTCCCGTTGTAATGAATAGTTAGTTTTCCTTCCGACCAGTTTTTCATAATGAAATGGGCCATGGTAGCATCCTTAATAGCCTGAGCTTTAGGAAAATTTTCATTTACATGGCCTCCCATTCCTTGCATGTTCAACATATCTGCATAACATTTTACAGTGGCGTCGTAAGGAACTGGCAGTGGAGGAAGGAATTGTTTTGCCTCATCAGAAAGACTGTCAAGGGCTTCAAATCCTCCCTTATGTACCACTGAAGCATACCTTCTTGGTACGTTCGATGCCACAAAGAACAGTTCATTGTCTTTGGCAAATTCTACAAGGGGCTTGTAATCTGTTTTGTAATTGGGCCATATTCGAGCTTCTGACTCAAAACTTTTCATAGAGATATTACCATTTAGATATTCTGTAAGAATTACCTGGACATCTGATTCAAACATTTCTGCAGCCAACACAAGATCTTGCTGCTTACTTTCAAAAAGATCTTTGGTGATCTCATATTCCAGCCAGTGTCCTATTGGATCATCATGTAGTTCTCCAAAGAATACCAGGTCAGCTTTTTCAAGCTCCTTCATCATTTTCTCATATTTCACAACTTTTCCTTCTCCTGTATACAAAACGTAGGCAGGCTTATCTGACTTAAAGGCAAAGCCAATAAGGGAGATCAGTATTATTACTAATGAATTTTTCATGTTTCCTGGTTGTTTATGCTTATTGTTTATTATTTATCATCTAACTGGATAAGAAATACCTGCTTTTCACCATCCCTCATTACATCTACAGTGATGGTCTGTCCAAAATCCAATTTGTTCATTCTTGCCATATAATCATAAATATTGGTGACTTCTTTTCCTTCAATGGCAATGATAACATCTCCTTTCTTTATTCCTCCAAGGTAGGCCGGTTTCCCTGGTGTAACACCATCTACTCCCAGGCCTTGGTTGCCGGTATCTGTAAAACTGGGCATAATCCCCAGGGTCACACCGGATCTACGACGGGCACCTGTATTTTGTTGCATTGGACCTGCTTCCTGGAAAGTTAAGCCACTATCGCTGGTAACAATACTTACACTCAATTCATAGATAAAATCATCAAGTAGCTTCAGACCTTCAAAATTGATTGCCCCAATTACATCGCGTGGTGTGTGATAATCTTCATGTGCTCCTGTTGAGAAGAAAAAGACAGAAATTTCTTCCACATAAAAGGAAGCATGATCAGAGGGGCCAAATCCGTTTGGTGACATGGCAAGCTTCAAACCGGTTCCTTCAACCAGAGTATTCAGCAATTCTTCAGCCTCAACAGAAGTACCTGTGCCGCCTACCATTAATTCCTTGCTTTCTTTCATGCGCCCTACCATATCAACATTTATCACAGCAACAATTTTCTTGAGTTCAACAAGTGGGTTACTTGTAAAATGTTTCGATCCTAACAAACCCATTTCTTCAGCACCAAAGGCCATAACAAGAACACTTCTTTTCAGACTTTTTTTATTTGCTGCCAGTTTTTCAGCAATCTCAATAATACTGGCTATTCCTGAAGCATTATCATCGGCACCATAATGTATTCCATTTTCATGAGGGACTCTTGATCCTGAATTAGGTCCTCCAAAACCAAGGTGGTCGTAATGGCCCCCAATGACCAGAATTTCATCTTTCAATAAAGGATCATTTCCCTCGAGAAATCCAAGAACATTTTGAGTTTCTACTTTCTTAAATTCTATTTCTGAAGTACCCTTAAGTCTAATGTCACAGCTAAAAGGCTTTGGATCTCTTTCTTTAATGAGGTTAGCTTCAAGTTTCTCAATAGTATTCCCACTTTTGTTGAGCATCTCATTTGCAAAGGACCTTGTGATATGAAATGCAGGGATTCCGGAATTTGAACCCATCTGGTCTGCCACCAGTTTTGCAAGTTCATCTTTCTTATCGTATTCCACGCCAGACACAAGCAAAACTCCTGCGGCACCTTTATCTTTTGCAGTCAACACTTTATCCCTGTCACTGGAATATGGAATAAACAGACTCTCATCATTATCCAGTTCAGGATCTGCTCTTAAAATCATTACCCATTTACCATTTACATCTATATCCTTATAGTCAATCCATGAAAGTCCTTTCTTATTGATATCAAATCCAAATCCACAAAAGATTACTTCAGCTTCTAAACTTCCATTTGCTGAGAAGTTAAAAGGAATGAAATCTTCATTCAAACTGGCTGAGGATTCATCAAATGATAAAGCGTTGCCTTCTCCTGCAACCACCCCTGTAATTACATCGAAATATTGAAATCCATCTTCAGATATTAGATTATATCCGAATGACTTGAACTGCTTTGCAATATACTCAGCAGATATTTTTCCTTCAGCTGTGCCAGGCTTTCTCCCTTTCAGGGAATCTGAAGCAAGAAAACTGATATGATCATTTAATTCTTCAATGCTGATCTCGGGATTGTCAATGCCATTTTGAGTACAGGAAAGGGCAAGAGCCACAATTCCCAGAATGATAAGTGTTTTTTTCATTTTTATTTTTTATTGTTGTTAATAAATGTGTGTTTTTATTCGTGAAACTCAATTTTCAAAAACATAGTGCATTGAAATTTGTAAGTTGAACGAATCCCGATAGTGTAGCGTATCGGGATAAATGAGTATAATACTCCGATGCTTGCATCGTTTTGAAAA
>JAYEGO010000025.1:0-6022 GCA_034659155.1 Bacteroidota bacterium
GGAGTAAATTCCAGGAATTCCTTAATTCAGAAGTCCGATTTACTTCTCTTAAGAAATCCTTCCCGGCAGAGGCAGATAAACTATTTGCCGAGGCTGAAGAGAATTCAAAATGGAGATATAATTTTTACCAGAGACTTGCTAACATGGATTATTCCAAAAATGAATAATTCTATGAGAAATTAGTATAAGAAAGGGTGTATACCATGGAGTAAACACCCTTTTTTTTATTCTGGAATTTTCAACTTAAATTTGTAGCTTATAATATTAATAGCAGAACTTGAGCAGGATTTTAGCCATAGATTTTGGGAGGAAAAGAGTCGGGTTGGCAGTTAGCGATCCGGGCCAGATTATAGCAAATGGCTTGGATACCATTTCAACTGCTGAAGTATGGCAGTTTCTGGAGGAATACCTGGGAAGGGAAAATGTGTCAATTATTGTGGTTGGTTATCCCAGACAAATGAATAACAAAGTCTCGGAAGCAGTTCAATATATTGATCCGTTTTTGAAAAAGCTAAAATCCAGGTTCCCTGGTGTGACCCTTGATACATTTGATGAACGCTTTACTTCAAAGATGGCAATGGCTGCCATCATAGAGGGAGGAGTAAAGAAAAAGGCAAGAAGAAATAAGGCCATGATTGACAAAGTCAGTGCGGTCATCATTCTTCAGTCTTATTTAGAGTTTATAGAGAAAAAGTAAATTAAGAAATGATTTATCCAATTGTGGTTTATGGACACTCTGTGCTACGAAAAGTAGCCAGGGACATTGATGAAAATTTTGAAAACCTGGAGGAGTTTATTGAGAGTATGTTTGAAACCATGAATGATTCAGAAGGAATAGGTTTGGCTTCTCCCCAGGTTGGAAAGGATATCAGGTTGTTTGTGGTGGATGCTTCTCCACTAGAGGAGGATGAACCTGAATTGAAGGATTTCAGGAAAGTTTTTATCAATCCGCAGATTGTGGAAAGAAAAGGGGAGAAATCTAATTTTAACGAGGGTTGCTTGAGTATTCCCAATATACGCGAAGAAGTTATTCGTGAACCTGAAATTCGTATCCAGTATTACGATGAAGATTTTAAGTTTTATGATGAAATATATCAAGGTGTAGCCTCCCGTATTATTCAGCACGAATATGATCACCTGGATGGAATATTATTTACGGATAAGGTTTCTCCCATTAAAAAGAGATTGTTACGGGGAAAGTTGCAGGCAATTTCAAAAGGTAGGTTTGAGGTAAGTTACAAGACTAAACTTCCCAATAATAAAATTCTTTTTCCTCGAAAATAGCTGTTTGTCAAGGTTTTGGCAGGAATATATCTGAACTGGGAAGTTCGGCTTACTACGAGTATACTACGTAGTATTTTTTAATAATTGTAGTGATAATTTGCTTTATATTCCTGAAGATACTCGTCTGACCACTCATGGCTGAGGCCAGTGGATAAACTTATCTTTTTACTCGATGGACAAACCAATAGTGGTCTGACGAGTAAGAGCGAATATGAGGACATATTGAGGTTTTGTCATTAAGTATTTGGTGAAGAACTTTTAACAGACCCCGGCGGGGTCATATTGTTGTAGAAAAATTCTTGAAGACGATAACCGACTCCATGGGAGTCGAATTATATTTCAAAGACTATTATTATATACTGATTTTAAGACCTTTTTGTTTATGGCCTTGGTTAGTAGCGCCGAAGGAATCGTATGGGTCTTAAGAGAAGAGATATGTTCGGCGCATTAATTTTATGCAACTGATTTCTACAAATATTGCACCCCTATGGGCTGCCCTGGAGTCCCAGAATTAGAGGTTCCGGATCTACCCCAGGGGTAGAATCTAAGAAGATTTTATTGTTTTCGACGCTGGTAAAGTAATCCTGCAGCAACAAAAATGATGAAAATACCTGTTAGAACCCAGGCCCAATAATTGATGATTTGCGACTCTGCCCACATTTCATATGGCTGCCCCAGAAAATAATCTCCTGTAACTGTCCATAAAATACCTTTTTCCTGAATAGAATCTCCAGTTGAAACGTAACCGCTGGAAGCAAGAATTTCCCCTGGCATACGGATTTCAATGTCATATTTATCCATCTCCCAGTAAACCTCAAGCAGATCATTAAGGATAGTAAAAGAGCTGTCAATTTCAGTCTTAAAGCTGTCGTAAAAATCTTCTCCAAGGATTTTTCTGAAGGTTTCCTCTTCGTCCAGTTCGTCCAGTATAAGTTGTTCGGTAAAGAATGGTATTTTAGTTCTCATCTCCTCCCTGGAAATAGTGAGTCCTTGATGGGTTTCGAAATTGTCATAGAATATTTCAACCCATTCGCGTGCAAGGCCTGTAAATAACCAGTATTCATATATTGTTTCGAGGCTGTCACTTAATTCCCGGTAATTTAAACTGTCGGGGCCATTTTTTAATTCTTCCTGGACTTCATTTGGAAGGTAGAAAAAGGATAATTCTTCGCCTTTATAGAATTCAGATAATTTGCAGTCTACATTCAGGGTCTGGTCAATATTTTCAGAAAACCTGTAATGGGTATTGAACCACCTGAATTGTTTAGAAAAGCTTGCACTACGCGGTAATTCCTTATTTGAGCCTGTATCCTTATCATAAGAGTCATTCAATTCTTTAACAGAGTCAAAATGCTTTTCCGCAGAAAGGAACCAGGTGGTGTCTTCATCCTCAATCTCCATGGTAAATTCAATGTTCCAGGTACTGTCAACAGGTATCCGGTATTTATCAGGCAAAAATTCATCTTTATTATTCTGCATTACTACTTTCCGGGTAATTGAACCATCCTCAAGAATGGTGTTAACAACCCGGGTTTTATATCCTCCACATGAAAATAGAAATATCATGGAAAATATCATTATGGGTACTTTAAGTCTTGCTTTCATGATTTTATAGATTTTGTTTCAAGGCTTCATTTATTAATTCTTCTTCCTGCCTTTTTTCAAGAAATCGTTTTTTATAAGATCCCAGGAAGGAAGATCTATTGGTTTTTTCCTGGCTTTCCTGTAATTCAATATATGCCTCTAAGAAATTATTTAAATCTGTAGTGGAAATAGTGATACTATCCTTTGATTGGTTGGTCAGCAGGCTAACAAGAACTTTTTCCTTAAGCCCAATTTTAGAATCAAGTTGTTCTATACCATTAATTGAACGTACAATTTGTTGTTCAAGGCTGTTTAGCCGTTTATTCAGCAGCAGCTGTTGAATTATAAAAAACCCTAAAAATATTGCTGCAGCGGTGGACATGGAATTTCTGATCCAGCCAACAGAGGTCCATCTAAAAAGGTATGCAAAAATGCTCAATTGATGCTTAGAATCTTTAGTGGTAGCTTGGCTTAAAACATTTTCAACCAGCTGCGTTTTGTTATGAAGAACCGGCCGATTCTTTTTTAGTAATTCCACCACCTTATTGTATTCTTTATTACCAGTCATTTTACAAATGTTTTTTTAGTACTTCCCCTATGTTCCTGCGGGCATGATTAAGATTGCTTTTTATGCTTGTTTTTGCCAGGCCTGTAACTTCTGCTATCGTATCATGTGATAAACCCTCAAGTTCACTTAATATATAAACCACTTTTTGTTTATAGCTTAAATTCTTTGTAAGAGTCCGGATCATGATTCCCAGTTCTTTATTATTTAATTCCTGTTCAGGATTCTGATCACTTATAAGCTTATTGTACTCCCATTGTTGAGCATCGGGATGAAGCATGACAGCTTTATTCTTTCTGAGTGCATCATAACATTTATTAACAATGATTCGGTACAACCAATTACTGAAGTTCTTTTCAATTTTGAAGCTTTTTATTTTTTCCCATACTGTAATAAAACTTTCCTGAACAACATCCTGCGACTCTTCTTCCTTATTCAGTATCCTGAAGGCAACACTGAAAGCAAAGTCAGAATAGCCGTTCATTAATTCCCGAAAGGCATTACGATCTCCATTTTTGCATGCAATTATAACAGTTGTTATGTCCATTCAGGTCTTTTAGTATATAATACGTTGATTTAAACTTAAAGTAAAAAAAATACATGAATAGTTATAAAACATATCCGCATATGAACTCCTGAAGAAGGATTTACTTAAATTTATCACTTCACTGTTTCGATTTTACTATAAGTAATTTATTTACCTAAAATTAATAAAAATGATACGATTTGTTTTTTTCAGTCTGGCAGTTTTTCTTGCAACACAATTTACACCAGCATTGGCCCAGGATAAGGTGGTGAAAAAGATTATAGAAATCGGCACAACAGATAATCAGACAATGGATCACCTGGATGTGCTTTGCAACCGGTTTGGTGGACGCCTGGTTGGTTCTGATGCCTATGAGAATGCTGCGGAATGGTGTGCTGCCAGGTTCAAAGAGTGGGGTATGGATGTTGAAATGGATGAGGCAGGGGAGGTTCCTGTTGGATTTAACAGGGGACCATGGTTTGGAAGAATGCTCAGTGATAATGGCATGATCCTGCATTTTGCTACACCCTCTTATACAGCAGGTACCAAAGGCGTACAGAAAGGTCATGTATTACTGGAGCCAAAAAACCAGTCTGAATTTGACAGAATGAAAGGCCGGTTAAAAGGCTCATGGGTGTTGATAAGCGGAAAGAATAGTGGCTGGCCCATAGACATATCGGAGGAGGCAGATGCATTTAGAGATAGTATTATAATTGAGAATGAGGAAATTGCAAAGAAAAATAGGGAAATCAGGTCAGAGAACAGGAAGAACAGGGATGGTGAACAAAAAGAATTATTGCCATATAATGAAGAACCTGCCCTGTTTTATAAACAAATGCGGGAAGCAGGTATTCTGGGTATCGTTCAGTCATCAGCAAATCCGATCAGGGTTTTGTACGACCGGAAGAATATCAATAGTATGACTTTTGAAACGCTGCCTACTGTACCCGACATAAAGCTGGATGAGCACCAGTATAAGATTATTGAACAAATGGCCAGGGAACGTCAGCGTTTTGAGCTTGAGTTTGATATACGGAATCATTTTAAAATGGGCCCGGTGAAATATCATAATGTAATTGGTGTAATTCCCGGAACAACCTACCCTGATGAGTATGTGATTGTTGGAGGTCACCTGGATGCTTACGATGTTGCTACCGGAGGGGTGGACGATGGATCAGGTGTTACACCTGCCATGGAAGCAGCACGTTTGATAATGGAAGCCGGAGGAAAACCGAAACGTACAATACTGGTAATTTTGTGGGCCGGAGAAGAATTTGGATTGCTGGGTTCGAAAAGTTGGGTGGAAAAGAATTCTGATAAGCTGGATAGAGTTTCCAATATGTTTAACAGGGATGGGGGACCAACTGTACCTAATAGTTTGAGTGTGACAGAGGCAATGTGGGATGATTTTGAGGAAATTTGTGAACCACTTAACGGCATTAATCCTGATTTTCCTTTTACTCTGAAGAAACGAGAACCACGACAAAAACCAAAAGTTGCTCGTGGCACAGATAGTGGCCCTTTTGCTGTTAAAGCTGTGCCTACCATTACTTTTGGAACTGCCGATCCAAAAGGCTATAACTTCAGTTATATGGAGATCTGGCATACGGAACGTGATCTTTATAATAAAAGCATTCCTGAATACCAGGAACATACTGCAATAGTTACGGCAGTGGTTGTTTTGGGTGTTGCCAATCTTAAGCACCTGCTTTCACGTGAAGGGTATTATTTGCCGGAAGAGGAATAAGAGATGAGTGAAGAAGAGGTGAGTGAAGAAGAGTGTGTCCCAAGAAAAATAGCACCGGGCTTTAGCCTGGTGTAAAAAGGGAACACCCCAAAAGAGGTCCGGATCGAACGCATTATAATAACTAGATGCTGTTTCGGACCGCAAAACCAAGGTAGAGAAAGATGAGTGAAGAAGAGGTGAGTGTAAAACTCACAAATCATACAGACAATTAGTAGAAATCGCTTCGTTTCCTGCCTGCCGGCAGGCAAGACACTCGCGATGACAATTTTTTCGCATGGCAGAATGCTAAACCTGTAAACATAATTTGGGTATTGAT
>JAYEGO010000026.1:0-6019 GCA_034659155.1 Bacteroidota bacterium
AATTCAATAATAAGATACCATTGCTTTTATCTTCTACTGTAGAAGTAGCACATAAAACAGGTTCTATTACTAATATAAGCCATGATGCAGCAATTGTGTACCTTGACGAGGGACACCGGTATATACTTGTAATTCTCACAAAAGACATTGAAAATCCTAAACAAGCAGAGGAAATCATTGCCAGAATATCTAAAATGATTTTTGACGCTGTGAGAAAAGCATCAAGATAAAACAACAGTCAGCTTTTAGCTAGCTTTGCATTACACCCAACAAAATTTGAAGGATTACTATACAGGGAGACTTAGTGGTAACAAAAGATAGCCGCTAAGGCACGAAGCCTCCAGGCAACACCAGGAAGAACTAAATTCATTTTATGTGGGAAAACCTTGGTGAACCTTGCCTCTTGGAGCCCTGGAACCTTGGTGGCAAAAATTAAGATAAGCCATAAATTTGTTTTTAACCTGGGAGGTGAGAGATTCATTGTATAATGATATCTGGTTAATAAGTTTTAGAAAGCCTTAACCTTACTCAGGAAAAATCTTAATATTTTTGGGGCTAATTAAACCCTCAAAATTATTTTCATGGAAAAATCAATTGCCCTAAAAGCTGCTGACAATATCCGAATTCTTTCTGCTGCTATGGTAGAAAAAGCAAAATCAGGACACCCCGGGGGTGCTATGGGAGGTGCCGATTTTATTAATATCCTGTACAGCGAGTTCCTGAACTTCGATCCGGATGATATGCACTGGCCTGAAAGAGACCGGTTCTTCCTTGATCCAGGTCACATGTCCCCAATGCTTTACTCCATACTTGCACTTACCGGAAATTTTACCATGAATGATCTTGAGAATTTCAGGCAATGGGAAAGTCCCACTCCCGGACATCCTGAAATGAATGTTGGTAAAGGAATTGAAAATACCTCCGGACCACTTGGGCAAGGTCATACAATGGCCGTTGGAGCAGCAATTACCGAGCGCTTCCTGGTAGCCAGGTTTGGTGAGTGGTTGGCCCATAAGACCTTCACTTTTATTTCTGACGGAGGAATCCAGGAAGAGATTTCCCAGGGAGCAGGAAGACTGGCCGGATTTCTTGGTTTAAGCAACCTGGTTATGTTTTTAGACTCCAATGATATCCAGTTATCGACCGGAACAGAAGAGGTAAGCTCGGAAAATACAGCTGCAAAATATGAAGCCTGGGGATGGCGTGTATACACTATCAATGGCAACGAGGCAGAAGAAATAAGAACTGCTCTGAAGGCAGCTGTTTTAGAAAAGGAAAAACCTGTTTTGATCATTGGAAAAACGATAATGGGAAAAGGCTGTTTAACAGACAAAGGAGAAAGCTTTGAACGTAAATCTTCTACCCATGGTCAGCCCATAGGTAATGCCGGTGCCTCATTTGAGAAAACTATTGAGAACCTGGGTGGTAATCCTACAAATCCTTTTCAAATTTTCCCTGAAGTGGAAAAATACTATAAGGGAGTAATGAAAAGAAAAAGACAACATGCAGCAGAGCAAAACAGGGTTCGCGAGAAATGGGAAAAAGACCATCCTGAACTATCTGCAAAACGCCATCAGTTTTATTCTGGTGAAATCCCTGAAATTGATTTCAGCAAAATTGAACAAAAGGAAAATATTGCCAGCCGGGCTGCTTCAGGAGCAGTTCTTGGGGTTCTGGCAAATACTATAGAAAATATGATTATTTCTTCTGCCGACCTGTCAAACAGCGATAAAACAGACGGCTTCTTAAAGAATACCCATGCTTTTACCAGGAATGATTTTTCAGGAGCTTTTCTTCAAGCAGGAGTATCTGAACTTACAATGGCCTCAATAATGAATGGAATGCTTGCCCATGGTGGTGTGATCCCCGCAGGTGGCACTTTTTTTGTATTCTCAGATTATATGAAACCTGCTGTTCGCATGGCTGCAATCATGGAGCTTCCTGTAAAATATATATGGACTCATGACGCTTTCAGGGTTGGAGAAGATGGTCCCACCCATCAACCGATAGAGCAGGAAGCACAGATTCGATTACTTGAACATTTGAAGAACCATTCAGGAAATCGTAGTGTTTTAGTTTTAAGGCCTGCTGATGCTGCAGAAACCTCTGTTGCCTGGAAAATGGCACTTGAAAATACCAAAACACCAACAGCACTGATCTTATCCAGGCAGGGAATTAAAGATTTACCACCACAGAAGCTCTCAAGATTTGATGAAGCTCTGGGGGCTGAAAAAGGAGCCTATGTAGTAAAAGAGGTGAATGGTGAACCAGAATTGATAATGGTAGGAAGTGGATCGGAAGTATCCACACTTTATGAAGCTGCCTCTATCCTGAAAAAGGAAAATGGCATTCAGGTAAGAGTTGTTTCTGCAATTTCAGAAGGTCTGTTCCGGGATCAGGAATCAGAGTACCAGGAAAAAATACTTCCCCCTGAAATACCTACATTTGGTCTTACAGCTGGACTGCCTGTCACCCTTGCCGGACTGGTAGGACCAAATGGAATGGCACTGGGATTGGAAAGCTTTGGGTTTTCTGCTCCTGCCCATGTTCTTGACGAAAAACTTGGATATACAGGGGAACAGGTAGCTGCACAGGCACGCAAGTTTATCAAAAGCCTTTAGTAAAATGAATCTTTATTTTGATAAATTAAGCACAAAATGTAAAGATGGAATATTGGAATATTGGAATGGAAAGGTCGCAGAGTTAAAAAGTCGAAAATCAAATAATTAATATATTGAGCAAGAAAAAAAAGCAAAATTCAAATATTCAAGTACCTGAAGGGATTGAGGGTTTGATCTTTGATCTGGATGGAACACTTGCAGATAATATGCCCCTGCATTTTCAGGCCTGGTCAAATGCCTGTTCAAGCTACGACTTACCTTGTGTTCTGGAAGAGATGTTGAAATATGCTGGCTTATCCACATATAAAATTGCCCTGGAGGTATTTAAAAAATATAAGGGGAATCATAATCCTAAACTGGCAAAAGAACTTGCAGAAAAAAAGATCAGTGAGTATGACAAGCTTCATGATTTAACAAAACCGTTTCCGGAGGTTGTAAATATTGTTTACAAATATTATAACAAATTACCCATGGCTGTTGGAACAGGTGGTATCAGGGCTGCTGCTAAGAAAACACTTGAGTTATTGGATCTCACAAAATATTTTGTGGCAGTAGTTGCAGCCGAAGATGTGGAAAATCATAAACCTGAACCCGATACGTTCCTGAAATGTGCTGAATTTATGAAAGTAGATCCGGCAAATTGTCTTGTTTTTGAAGACGGAGATCGTGGTGTTGAGGCTGCCAAACGTGCTGGAATGCAGGTGGTTGATATAAGAGAATATATTGAATAAAAGTTCAGGAGGTTTAGAGGGTTTAGGAGGTTTAGGGGGTTTTGAAGGTTTAGAAGGTTTAGGAATAAGTTGAGTTTAAGGGCAATACCTAGTTATTAAAAAATCGTTTACTACCTAGCATATTGGCTTTATTGTGATTAATAGAGTACTATAAATTGGTTTTCATAATTCTCATTTTAATAGTTTTCTTTGAATGATATCAACATTTTCTTCTTTAGGAGCGAGGGCATCGACCCAGTGAATGGTAAAACCTCTTTTCTCCATTCCCCGGAACCAGGTCATCTGCCGTTTGGCAAAGCGATGAATTGCCGTTTCCAGTTGCCCGAACATCTCCTCAAAATTCAATTTTCCATCCAGGTACATGGCCAGGTACTTATATTCAAGTCCATAATAAATTAGTGTTTCTTTACTTACACCCCCGGCAAGTAAGTTCCTTACCTCCTCAAGCATCCCCTCATCCAGCCTTTTTCTCAATCTTTTGGTAATCCTTCTTCTGCGCTCCTCACGATTGAGTTTGGTTCCAATGATCAAAGGCCTTATTTGAGGTGTATCTGACTCCTCTTCAGAATGACAGGCATAATAGGTCTCAATCTCAATGGCTCGCATGAGTCTTTTTCTGTGTTTCAGGTCGGTGGTATTGTGCAGTTTCTTAAAAGACATCAATTGTTCTTTGAGTTCTATCATGCTCTTATCCTTGAGAGAGTCACGAAGTTTCATATTATCAGGAACCTTAATCAACTTATATCCCTTTAATACCGCTTCAATATAGAGGCCTGTTCCACCACACAATACCGGTAGCTTTTTTTCTATTTCAAGATCCTGGAAAATCCGGAAAAAATCTCTCTGGTATTCATATACATTATATTTATAGCCGGCATCCACAATATCGACCAGGTGAACCGGGACTTGCTTTCCTGCCACAATATAATCTTCGTAGTCCTTCCCCGTTCCAATATCCATTCCCCGATAAACCTGTCGTGAATCGGCACTGATCATTTCTGTCCCGAGCTTATCTGCCAGGTAGGCGGCTAATGCCGTCTTACCAGTTGCAGTGGGTCCAAGTATTACTATTAAATTACAAGCTTGAGTCATGGGAACAATTTAATTGAAAGGATAAAATCCAATCTGGTTAAGTGATAAAATTAGCTAAATTTGTGCTCACCTTAATAAATGATTAATGATTAATCATTAATGAATATTGAATGTCTTCTCATATAAACATAAGAAATAAAAAAGCCTGGTTCAATTATGAGATTATTGACAGGTTTATCGCCGGAATTCAATTGAAGGGAACTGAAATAAAATCTCTTCGACTGGGAAAGGTAAGCCTGGCCGAATCATATTGCGCTTTTACCAACAATGAGTTATTTGTTCATAACATGAGCATTGCAGAATACTCTCACAGGGGGTATGTTAGCCATGACCCAATGCAGTACCGTAAACTTCTGATGAACCGGAAAGAATTAAATAAGCTGGAAAAAAAGGTAAAAGAAAAGGGGTTCACCATAGTAGTTCTCAGGGTATTTATCAATGACCGGGGTCTGGCAAAAATAGAGATTGCCCTTGGCCGTGGTAAAAGAGAATACGACAAAAGAGAATCTTTAAAAAATAAGGATGCCAAAAGGGATCTTGACAGGCTTAAGAGGCATTAAACCGGGTTAATCCTGGATAAAATAGAATTCCATCATTTCATAGATCATCTGTAGAGACAAGAAAGTACGGAAATCAAAATATTGCCTGATACCAAAAAGGAGCTCATCAAAGGACAGATAATCATCATCATCCAGGTCAAAAGCTTTGAATTGAAGTGGCACTCCCTGTGGTCTGGAAATTACTTTCTTATCAGTCTCCCTCATCATTTCCAGGTAATATTCCAGGTCTTCTCTTTGAATAGCTTCACCAGGTTGCAACATACTAATCAACACAGAATCCTCAATCTGGACTCCATCATCATCCACAAAGGCACCATAAGGTGAATCTACCTCCTTATCAAGGAAGTCAGGAATCAGATCCATGTCTCCATCCAGCGGACAACCCAGTGTGTCAACCTCAACTCCATATGGTGTATTTGGGCATTCATCCCCGAAATCCAGTACCCAATCCTGATCTTCATCTTCCATTAGGATATCATCAACTTCAAAATCAACATACATCTTTTCAACAGTAATATATTCAGGCTCTGAAAACAGGTCTAAATGAATACTGATGTAAGAGAAATTGAAAAAGTCAGATCTCTTATTATTGCTAAAAGATCCACTTCCTTTATGGCTCACATTGTCAATAAAATCACTGGTGGTAAAATTAAATGAAGTTCCAACCCTCAAGCTCACTCTCTTCGATAATGTAGCGTTTATACCAAGGCCAACCGGGAATGTAAAACCAAATTGAGTATAATTCCCATTGCCATATAAATCGAGGCCTCTAAGGTCGCTTTCGTAGGAGTAGTCACGGGTAATTATCAAATCATTTACATCTCTGATCGTTCCATCAGGGGCATAAGCATAAGGGTTTCCATCACTGTCTTTTAAATCTCCCTTGGGACTAAACTGAATGGTACCTACCCCAAATTCAACAAAGGGAGAGGCTGCAAATTTTTTCTCACTTATAAAATGAGCAAATTCATAATGAAGATTTGCTCCAATACCAAAAAGCTGACTGGTAAAATTC
>JAYEGO010000027.1:0-6015 GCA_034659155.1 Bacteroidota bacterium
CCAGTATTGTTTTTTCCAAAGCCGGATCCCAGGTATTTATTAATTGTATTATCTGATTTTTTCTTTCGATAAGTATATCTGAAGCAGGAAGATTTCGGGCACTGATTCTACCTTTTTCAAACAGGACTTTAATTACTTGCTCATTGGCAGGCCAGGGAGCCGAATAAGTGAGATTACAAAAAGACATAATGCCTATACCAAATTCGGGTAAGAATACATAGTCACTACCAAAGCCCGGTAAGCCACCGGAATGTCCAATAGCAGTTATGCCGTCACTGAACTTATTTATCCTTAATCCATATCCATATCCTTTAATAGAAGAACCGGGATTTCCGTCAAGTAAAGATACATCCGGATACAATTTTGGGATTCTGATTTTCTGCATTTCACGCAAAGAGCTTCGTTTTACCGGACCAGTTTCCGGACCATTGTGTGGAGGCCAGGCTGATAAATGAAAAGAGACATATTTGCTGAAATCATCAATTGATGTAATAATCCCCCCTATGGCACCAAAGGCACCATCGTGAAGCAAGGGTTCTTTCTCCCACTGGTTGTTTTTAGTACGATAGCCTAAAGCAAGCAGCTTGTCGGGGATATAAGAATATTCCCAATAAGTGTTTGTCATACCCAGAGGATCAAGAATGCTTATTGTAATATACTCCTGAAAAGGAATGCCTGACACAACAGATATTATGTTTCCAAGCATAGCATAACCAAGATTGCTATATTCATACTGATAACCAGGAATCGTTGAAAAGGAAATCCCCTTACTTATAAGATTTATTAATTCTTCGTTAGTGTCATCTAATTGCCGGTCACCCCAGGGATTATCTTCCGGAAAGCCGGCTGTCATAGTAAGCAGATCTTCAATTGTTACCGGAGCAGCATCCTCTGTCAGGTATGTAAGACCAAAAAGTTCTGGTATGTACATGGCTGCTGGATCTGATAATGCAAGTTTACCCTCATCCCGAAGTTTCAAAATGGCCATTGCAGTAAAACTTTTCGTCATGGAAGCGATACGAAACAGTGATTTTGAAGTGACAGGCTGCAGGCTTGAAATATTGATAATGCCTGTTCCTCCAGATAAAAGCAAGCTGTCATCAACAACAATACCATAAGCAAGTCCAGGCAAATTTTCATTTATTGCATACTCTTTAAATAATCTCTCTGCATCAGGTAAAAGTTCAATAATTCTTTGTATACGGGTTGTGTCAAGGAATTCAGGCACTTTATATGTTTCTGAATATTTATGGGGTTTAGGAACTGTGACTGATTTTTCCTGACTGGAATTAGTACAATCACTTACCAATAATCCAAAAACCAGCCAAATAACAAAATGAATAATTCGCATAATAATAATTTAAGTTTTTAACACTTCACAGACAAACTCCATTGTAACAATCACACTCTATTGGTCAATAAATATACCGAATAACGAACTAAAAGGCAAAAAGGTATCAGTGGTTTTCTATCGCTTTAGGAATTTTTAATAAACTCACCGGGTGACTGTGAGTCACCCGGTGAGTGAAAAACAGAATGAGTTGTGAAAAAATTAACAAAAGCTATTTTTTATCATAAAAATCGGTCAATTAATGGATTATATTGACGCCTTAATTTAAACCGATATACAATATGGAGTCTGAAAAAAACGATTATCACTTTAGTTTTTTTAAGCCAACTACCGATAGCTCCAGGAGAAACAGGAACATGGTAGTTCAGTTTGTTTTGATTTGGGCTATTGCCATTTTTGGCTTTCAAATTCTTTTAAAAATTCTGGAAAAACCCACACCCGAACCGGCTTACATTGTTTATGAAACCCATTGGGGCGATATACAGGATGGGAACATAGAACTAACTAATCTACAGAATGTGGGCAAGTCTGCCCTCTCTGTTCTCGGGAAAGTTGCAATTGATGCGGGTCACAGGCAAGCACTTGATAATGCTGTGAGCTGGATGGCCTGGAATATTGCTGACAGCATTCAAAAGCAGAGATTAATTGTTGCGGTGAAGGAATTTGAAGATATAGCTTTAATAACGGAGAATATTACTGATGATATATATGTTGGAAAAAAGGATCAGCTTATTTCAATACTCCAGGAAACTTTCAATCTCCATCCGAATGATGTAAGAGGTAAAATAGCAGCTCTGGAAGTTAAATCCTCATTAATGGGGGCTTTTGATACAGAAAGCAGGAAAATCTTTGAAGAGGCTATGGGATTATACCTTATTCATAACAGGTCTGTACTAACCGACATAAGATTCCTTGGTTTTCCATTTCATTATTTCTATACAGCAGTATTCCTTCTAATCCTGTTTGTTGGAATAACATGGTTGTACTGTGTAAGAACCGATATGTTTAACAAGAAATATGATATAGAAGATTAAGCCCCCTGTTTAAACAATAAAAACTCCAGAAATGAAAAAAACATTATTCCCAGTTATATTATTATCTATCCCAGGAATTCTTCAGGCAGCAACAGCATCAACCCAACTTGAAGGAGGTTTTAAGGTTGGGCCATCTATTATTTTAATAACAATACTGATACTTTTTGTTCTTGTCGGTATATTTTTCAGGGCGAAGGATACAACTGATTTTTATGCTGCTGGAAGGGGTATATCCAGGGTGGGGTCTGGTATGGCCATTGCTTCAAACTGGATGAGTGCAGCATCATTCCTGGGAATGGCAGCACTTATGTATGGATCAGGTTATCATGGCCTGGCCTATGTGGTAGGCTGGACAGGTGGTTATGTTCTTCTTCTGATTCTTATGGCAGGTCAGATAAGAAAATATGGAAAATATACTGCAGCTGATTTTATAGGCGACAGGTATTATTCAAAAAGCTTAAGGGCAGTAGGTGCAATTATTGCAATTCTTATATCCATTTCATATTGTGTGGGACAATTTGGTGGGATCGGACTTATGTTTAAGTGGGTTATGGGAATAGATTACAAACTGGCAGTTATTATCGGTGGAGCAGTTGTACTCACATATACACTTATCTCAGGCATGCTGGGTGTAACCAAAAATATGCAAATTCAATATGTTATCATAATTATTTCATTCCTTATACCCTTATTTATACTAACGGCAAAATTTGATTATTTCTGGTTATTACCACAAATTGGATACGGATCAGTTGTTTCAGATGTTGTTGCAGGATTACCAATCAACGAAACCAAAGAACTCATTAATTCCCTCGGGCACGATTATGCAATTGTGCCTTCTCCTGAATATGCTATGCCGTGGGACCCATCAACCGGCAAAACCTTTTTTCAATGGATAGCAATAGCATTCTCCCTGATGATAGGAACAGCTGGCCTGCCTCATGTGATTCAAAGATTTTATGTGGTACCCAAAGCCAGGGATGCCAGGTGGTCAGTAGTCTGGGGATTGTTTTTTATCTCTATTCTTTACTGGAGCGCACCGGCCTATGCCGCTTTTGGTAAGATATTGTCAGCACATCCTGAAGTTGGTACACTTGCTAAAGACGCCATTGTGGTTTATACAGCACAACTCGGAGACATACACCCATTAATTGTGGGACTGCTTGCAGCGGGCGGTGTTTCAGCAGCATTCTCAACGGTTTCAGGTTTACTGGTGGCAGGATCGTCTGCTTTTGCACATGACCTGTATTATAAGGTTATCAATCCGAATGCAAGCCCCGGAAAACAATTATTATATGCAAGACTTGCTACCATACTGATGGCTATTATTGTTGCGGCACTTGCACTTCAGGAATTCGCCCTGATCGGTCAGCTTGTAGCAGTTGCTTTCTCACTTGCCGGATGTACAATTTTCCCCCTGTTCCTCTTGGGTATCTGGTGGAGTGGTTCTAATAAGCAGGGTGCAATTGCCGGATTAATAACCGGTGGGACTGTTTCTGCAATTGCAATTACCTACTTTATTGCCGGCAAATCAGGTTTGCAATTACCGGCGCATGATTTTATAAGCTACTGGCTCGAAGCCTGGTATTTTGCCTGGATAGGAGCTCCATTAGCTATACTTGTGCACATAATTGTAGCAAAACTTACCGAAGAAACACCATTGGAGATCAGAAAGTTTCTGATTGAAAAGGTACACGGTTAATGAGGACTTTTCAAAATAGTTCTACAAGGGCACTCGTTTTGATAATGATTGCCCTTGCTGTAATCGGCATTCTCATTGCAAGGTCATATTATGGTAATATTAATAAATCAATTGATCCACGGGTAGCTGAAGCAAGAACTCTTTATGCAAAATATGACAGTTACGCGCAAGAAGGAAACTATTACAGGGTTTTCGCTCTCCTTGATTCCATTGAAAATATTTATCGAGATATAAAACATTATGAGGGCTCATTTGAGTTGGGCGTTATGTATAATAATCGGGCCGCAGCACTTTTGACCATCTCAATGTTCGCAGACAGTATACTTGTAAGCAAAAATCCATATTCCGGTTTATCTGCTGATTCACTTGTTAAACTTGCCGAAATATATGTACTGAAGGCAATTTCAGTATATGATAACTGGCTAACAGAGTTTTCAGGGAAATCGCACGAACAAATTGCAGAAATAGTAAAACCGCAATTTATGGATGGGTTTGAAAATGTTGATCCGGATCTAAGAACAAAATACCTGGAAGCAAGAGTCAGGGAAATTGAAAAAGCTCTAATTGAGAATGACAGAAGACTATCGGTATGTTATACCAACCTTGGAATTGTGTTCAGGCAAAGAGAGCAGTATAAAGAGGCAGTGGAACAATATGAAAAGGCTCTTGATTTATGGGACAGAAATCTTAATGCTGAAAACAATATAAATCTTTTGCTGGACAGACCCCTTAAGAAAAGAAACTTCATTCAGAAACTGTTTCCACCGGAGAAGGATTAAGAAGAAAAACATGAAACTACCATCTAAAAAGGCAGGCTTGAATTAAAGACATTGTGGCAGTTCTAAATATAAAGGAATAATGGAATAATGGAATTCCGAGAGCTTTCGGTGGGAGAAAGGCTTAAAAGACTCGAATGGAGCACAATATTCCAAACATTCCATTAACTATTACCCTGTATAATATAAAAGAGCACAATCATCGTTAAAGAAGAAGGAATTCTAATCTAAACTAAAACATTATCGGATGAAACGCACAGTAATAATCCTCATTCTCTTATTATCAAACCTGGCAATTTATGCACAGGAGGAGTCAAAATTTGGAATTAAATTCTCAGGTTTTGTAAAAAATGATTTTTTCTTTGATTCCAGGCAAACTATTGCTGCACGGGAAGGACATTTTCTTTTATGGCCATCTCCTGAATATCTTGATGAAAATGGGAACGATATATATGCAAAAGCCAATTTCAATTTCCTGGCAATTCAATCAAGATTAAAAATAGCAATCACCGGCCCGGATGCTTTTGGAGCTAAAACTTCAGGAGTGATAGAAGGCGACTTTTTTGCCCAGGGCAATCTTAACATTAACCTGTTAAGGTTGAGGCATGCTTTCGTTAAATTGAACTGGACAAATATTGAAGTGCTTGCAGGTCAGTACTGGAATCCTTTGTTTGTGACAGATTGTTTCCCGGGTACAGTTTCATTTAATACGGGAACACCATTACAGTCCTTTGCAAGGAATCCGCAACTTAGGGTTACATATAGAACTGGTAGCCTTAAGCTAACAGCCGCAGCTTTATCACAGCGAGGTTATGTTACTTTTGGGGAAATAGGACCATCTTCAAGTTATTTAAGAAACTCTGCAACTCCGGATATGCATTTGCAATTGCAGTATGGATCAAAAAATGACAATACGGGAACAGGCTTTATTCTTGGTGGTGGGTTGGCTTATAAGTCGATTGTGCCTCGTCTTGAGAATAAAATTGGAATAGCTCCCAATGATGTAGTTTATAAGGTCAGCGAAACAGTATCTGGCCTGACTGCAATAGGTTTCTCAAAACTGACAACCAGTCTGCTAACGATTAAGTTTGAGGCCCGATATGGTGAGAATATTTCTGACCTCCTGGCAATAAGTGGTTTTGCGGTTAAGGA
>JAYEGO010000028.1:0-6015 GCA_034659155.1 Bacteroidota bacterium
CACAAGGGGCATTGGGCTAAAGCCCGGTTATGTTTTTGTATCTGTCTCCGCTCTAAAGGACGGAGTTAGTCAACCCTGAAGCCCTGTTATTATTATTGTATCTGTCTCCGCCCTGAAGTTGCAAATCCTGACATTTCTTTGATTTTCATAGCTTTAGCGAAGGAGATATCGTCAGGGGACGGAGTTAGTTATCATAATGAATTAGTTGATAACACAAAAGAGAATCCCATGCTATTGCAGGGATTCTCTTTATGAATTGCCTCATTATGATTATTTCTGAGCCGATCCTGGCCTTAACATTAGAATCTCATTTACAATTATTTCAGTAAAATACTTTTTTTCTCCTTCTGCATTGTCATAGGAACGGTGATTCAGCTTCCCTTCAATTGCTACTTCCTGTCCCTTTTTCAGATATTTTTCAGCAAATTCTACTTTATGCCCCCACATAACGAGGTTATGCCATTGCGTGTCAGTAACTTTCTCCCCATCCTTGTTTTTGTAGTTCTCAGATGTGGCTAATCTGACTTTTGCGAATTTTTTTCCGCTTTCCAGTTCTTTAACTTCAGGGTCTGCACCCAGGTTTCCGATGAGATTCACTCTGTTTTTCAAATTGTTCATGACTAAAGATTTAAATGATTAATTAATATATTGTAAGGTTTACACGAACATTACACCACAAAGTAAACACATATACCATGTATTAGCCGGGAGTTAAACGTTTGTAAACGTTTGTAAACGGTTAAAACAGATAAATTTTGTATATTTAAGTCAAAATCAACTACATGGAACGATTTTGTCTGGATTGTGGAAAAGCCTTAAGAGGCAGGTCTGATAAGAAATTTTGCGATGACGACTGCCGGAACTCCTATAATAATAGTCAGAATCGTGATGAAGTTGCCATAATCAGGAATATTCATAATGTTCTTAGGAGAAACCGAAGGATACTTGCTGAGCTCAATTCAAGTCAACAAACCAAAGTGCACCGGGACCAGCTTATTGCAAAAGGCTATAATTTTGATTTTCATACCCAGACTACTATTTCACAGACAGGGAAAATCTCATTTTACTGCTATGAGCTAGGTCTTGCCAAAATTGATAAAGAGTATTTTCAAATACTTTTTAACAAGGAAAACCCTATCTGAGAATTCCATTTCCATATTCGTTAAAAATTTTGGAAAGAAAATTTGATTTTCTTGCAACGAAAAGAAAATTCAAACGTCTTATTTATGAAGTATGAAGTATTTCTTAGTTCCTTATAAGAAGAACCCTATGAGCCCATTGAAGAATCAGCTTAAAAAAGTGGAAAGAAAGCTTGGATATCTTGAAAGCTTAAGAAAAGCTCAAAAAGAAACAATTGACCCTTCTAAACCAAGCGTTTCTAAAGTAATAAAACGTTTTCCTGAGGATATTGATCAGGACATCCAGAATACTTACAGGCAGTATTCAATTCTCAAAATAAGGTACCTGATGGAGATATTTTAGTTCTCTATCATATTTGTATATCTTCATCCCGCTTTGTATATTTCTGATCAAGGCGGGATTTTATTTTCATTATATTTGAAAGTTTTCTTATTAAAATGCAATTGTGAAAAGATATCTTAATCCTTTGTTTTCAATTGGTTTTATTTTGCCGGTATTTTTATTATCCTTCAATTTTTTGCATGAACAGTATAGTATGGAAATGAAATCAAACCAATATCAGGAATCTATACACTCCCTGGAAACAGCCACTCTGGGTGCCGGATGTTTTTGGTGCGTGGAGGCAATTTTTCAGGATTTGAAAGGAGTTGAATCTGTGGTATCCGGTTATTCAGGAGGGGCAACAATTAATCCAGCCTACAGAGAAGTTACTTCAGGTATTACCGGTCATGCAGAAGTGTGCCAGATTAATTTTGACCCAAAAGTAATTGCTTTTGATCAGATACTGGAAGTTTTCTGGGAGGTGCATAATCCTACCACCCTGAACAGGCAGGGAGCAGACATAGGCCCGCAGTATCGCTCTGTTATTTTTTATCATAATGAAGAGCAGAAAAAACTGGCAGAATCTTCAAAAAAGATAATGGCATCTGCTTTCAAAGACCCGATAGTTACAGAAATAACTGCTTATAGAAATTTCTCTAAGGCAGAAGATTACCACCAGGATTACTTCTCAAACAATCGCAGTCAACCATACTGCTCAGTGGTAATTGGTCCAAAGGTGAAAAAATTCAGAAAGAAATATGGGGATATGATTAAATGACTAAAGTGACTAAAATTAGCAAAGTGACTAAAGTGTCTAAAGTGTCTAAAGTGACTAAAGCTTAATAAAGGTTAACATATTTATACATCGACTGTATTATCCTGATATTCTATGTTGAAAGTCTCCCAAAGGGATGCCTTTGGCAAGAGGTCAAATGTATAAAGTCAAATGTTAAGACATCTTTCATTTACATGACACATTTGACATTTGCCTTCTGACATTTGACATTCTATACTCTTATTGTTAAACTTCCCATGTAATATATATCATATTCCATAACAGTATTAAATTCCATATCTTTAGGTAAAATAATCTAAACCAGAAATGTTTTGTTTGTGTTTTATTCAACTATATTAATGGGGGAGCTGAACTTTATATTTCTTATGGATTTAAAAATGTGATCAGCCGCAGATACAGCAAGAATGATAATTCTCTGATAGCTGTTGAGATATTTGACATGGTGAATAGCAGGAATGCATATGGAGTGTTTACACATGTTCGGGAAGAAATGGATGAAAGCTATGGACAGGGTTCCCAATTGTATGATGATGCTATTCTTTTTTGGAAATCCAGGTACTATGTATCTGTGGTAAGCCTCGATGTCTCTGAAGAGGCTCAATTGGTAATTCGGAAAATTGCAGAATATATTGATAAAGCCATTTCTGAAACAGGAGAATTACCTGCCAACCCCTAAAGAGCTTGAATTGGCTATAAAAGAAGGTGTTATATACCTGGGAATATAAGGGCTTGCTGGTAGGCTTTGATCCTGTTGCAGTAGATTCAGTAGGAATTCGGATACTTCAGGAAAAACGAAGAGATTTTTTTGACGAAGATCGTCCAATCAAGCCGCCCGTAAAACATATTTTTCTTGCTGATACCAGGCATCATCTGGGTACTACTGATCCGGCTAAAATTAATCTTATAAAGCTGGGCTGGGATAAAGATATTCTGATTTGAGAGTTCCTGCTGTAATTATTGTGACTCGCGTATATACTGGAGAACCTCTGAAGCTATCTCTTCAATGGGTTTATTGGTTACATTTATCATGGACCAGGCTTTATGCCTGCTGAAAAACCGATTGGCATATAATAACTCCCGTTTTACATAATCAAGGCTGGCATATTCCCCTGTTGAGCCACCTAGGTGTTCATGTCTTACCTTTCTTAAATTTACAAGGCTCATAGTATCTGTGGTTAAACAAAAAACCTTTTTTGGATCCAGGAATTCTAATTCTTCAGGAGTTGGAATATCTAGTATGATAGGGATATTGGCTACAGACCATCCTTTAAAAGCCAGATATATACTTAAGGGTGTTTTAAAGGTCCTTGATACACCTAGCATAACAATCTCAGCCTTTTCAAGCTCATGAGTTCTAAGTCCATCATCATGACGGAATGCAAACTCCATGGCTTCAATGCGCCTGAAATATTCCTTGTTGAGTTCACGAAACAATCCTGGTTTTTCAGCCGGAGAATCAGAAAATTGATTTGCGAGTTGAGCAAGAAGAGATCCCATAATATCTATGGTTTTCACATTATTCAAGCGACCTTGCCTGCCAATAAAATCTCTTAGTTCTTTTGCTACCATTGTATGTACAACAAACCCGCTGGTGGCTTTTGCTTTGAGGATTGCCTTTATAACCTGTTTTTCTTCTCTGACCTCCGGCCATATCTCAATTTTGGATTGAATATCAGAAAATTGTGTCAATGCAGCTTTCAGTGCTCTTTCTGCAGTACCTCCTGAACCATCGGAAATAATATAGATTTGATGCATATTTGAATGCTATTTAAATGATTTGATATTCTTAACCCAGCTTCATTTCCTTTTCAGAAAATACCTCTGCTTCGTAGGTGTAAATTGTGGCTTCTTTCCAGCCTTCCCAGCCTATCCCTGCTTTGTCTCTGGCACAACGACCAAGAAACTCCTCTAGATCCCAACCGGTTGTAAGAGCTACCTGGGGTAAGAATGTTCCTGAATGATGATCTTTGCTAATGTATATTCCATGCTTCCCTAATTTAATTTCGTCAATGGTTCTAATCTTTTTTTTAGGACTAAGAACTGATATTTCAATATCTGTATCTTCCAATTCATCCTTGCTTAAGGGAGAAAATCTATAATCTCTTAAAGCGGCAGAAACAACCATTTCTTTTATAAGCTTATAAAGTGGAGTTGCTGCTTTAAAACTACCCATGCATCCCTGTAATTTACCATCTGATTTACTATGCAGGCTTACAAATGCTCCGGCAGCTTGTTGAAGCATGTTGGGGATAGCAGATTCATGAATGGTTTTATCAATTCCCCCGGCAATTTTGTAATTCAGGGTATCCCTGGCTATGGTTAATAAGGTTCTTTTTTCTTCTGTGTTAAGCATAGTATTTTAGGGATTATTTTTTCTGGTAAGAATCATGGATACATAACCTACCACACGATCTTTATCCTTATAAAGGGAATCTCCTGAATTTAAATATTGAACTTTAGTAAACTCAAGTTCTTTTTCCATTTCTGCCAGGTACAGGAGACACAATACTGAGGTCCAGCCACACATACTGGTGAGTAAATTTGGATAAGCCGTTTCAGAATTCTTCGTTATCGCTTTCTGTAGTTTATCGGCAGATCCTGTTTGAATAGCATCAATCATATTACCATCTGCTTCAAGAGCATCCTTGTAATTGGGGTAATGAGAAAGGTCGGTACTTATAACAAACAGGGTTTTTTCGTTAAAATAGGGCAAAAGGGCTTTGGAAATCTCTTTAGTTTTTTCGGGGTTTTGCGTAGCCAGCATAATTGGGATTATCCTTATGGTTTTGTTCAGCCAGTATTGAAGAAATGGCAACTGTACCTCGAGTGAATGTTCACTGGAATGAGCTCCACTTTGAAAAGTAAAACAATCGTTATCGTTTATTAATTTATTAGCAAGTTCACAATCTACTTCCACTTCCCCAAGGGGGGTGAAATAGTTTCCCTTGCTATAAACAGATGCACCTTCAAAGCTAACATGGTGGCTTGAACCTATCAGGAAGATATGATCATATTCAGCATTAGGGTCAAGCTGTTTGAATCCTGAAGCAGCCACCTGTCCGGAAAACACATAGCCTGCATGGGGCGAAATAACTGCCCTGATATTTCTTTCCTGGTCAGGAGAAACGGCCTGATCAAAAAGTTTTTTCAGGATTTCCTGCAATTCTTCAGGGTCAGAGCTATAGAAGCTACCTGCCACTACAGGCATACGGTTTAAAGTTTTAGACTCATCCATAAAAATAACTAATCAGATTTCATATAAATTTATAAAATATTCAGGGATACTCAAAAAGACAAGAGGAATATTGGAATGATGGAATACTGGCCCACCTTCGCTGAAGCTATGGTGGATGAAAAATGATGGAATAATGGAAAGTCAAAAGACTAAAGAATTAAGAGGAATATTGGAATGATGGAATAATGGAAAAGACCAAAGAAATAAGAGGAATATTGGAATGATGGAATACTGGAAAGTCAAAAGACCAAAGAAATAAGAGGAATATTGGAATGATGGAATACTGGAAAGTCAAAAGACCAAAGAATTAAGAGGAATATTGGAATGATGGAATAAGGCCACTCGTGCACTGATTATAGACGAATTCACGAATAGAAAAAAATAAAGATGGAAAGTTGGAAGAATAAATAAGGTCATTCAACATTCAACCTTCATCCTTTCTTCAGTCTCCCAGGCAAGTTCCTACTTCCCTGGCACTTCTTAGCCATGCATGGTCGGGGGGAACAAGTTTGATTTTTCCAAC
>JAYEGO010000029.1:0-6010 GCA_034659155.1 Bacteroidota bacterium
GGCGGTATTTTTTCAACCCGGGCTTGTTATATAATTGCTTTTTCATTTTGAATTATTAAGAACCCTCTCCGACGCAGTCAGAGCAGAAGGTTAGCTCTCCCCCTGCCAAGGGGGAGTCCTCCGAAGGAGGGAGGGGGTTGGTTATTCAACCTTATCCTTCTTCTTAACCCCCGTCTTGATAGGGATCATAGCGCCAAGCTGGAAGGTGCGATTGTAGGCAGTACGATTAGCTGATGAATTATAAACATTGACAAGGCCATGAGAATAGTTTAGCCTGATCTGAACCCCGGGATTACCACTAAAATGAAAGTTTAAACTGGCAACCAAACCAAAATCCAAACGATTAAAATTATCGGTAATGTCAATTCTACTACCAATGTCCCAATCGTCATAGCTATGACTAAAACTGTCTTCCGCCTTTAGTAATAAACTTGTTTGTATCCCAAGTCCAATTCCAATTTGAGGAATCGGACGATACTGTACTACCAATGGCAGATCCATATAACTCAATCCCCTTATCGACTTTGAAACATTCCAGTTGCTGTCAGGCAGGGGTTGGAAATACTCTTCAGTTCCAAAATTTCGGACACCTTTAGGTGAACTAAACAACAATGAAGTAGCAAGAGCAAAATGATCTGCAAATTTATAATCTATATACAAACCAATGGCCAGGCCCCTGTTAAACTTATCACTATCAATATGACTCATTGTTGTCATGTTAGCGCTTACATTGAGCCCAAACTCCATTTTATCGCTATTTAATTTATCCCCAAATATCAAACCAATCAATATCTGCGCATGAACCACAGAAAACTGAAAAAACAAGAAAACAATTAGAGTACTTATTATTTTTTTCATTATTCCTTACTAAATAAAAACTATTATTGTAATTATCTTAATATCTTCCTTACAAATGCTACAGTAAAATAAGACATCAAAAACAAACCCATAAAGCCTTCAAGTCCTGAAAGTACCCTTATAAACCCTGAAGGATAATAATCACCATAACCTATGGTTAAAAAGGTTATTGCACTATGATAAAAGGCAACTGCTAAAGGCCCCAGTTTATCAGGATCTCCAATGGAAGAATAGATGCTGGAATCAGAAAATAGCATAAGAACATAGTACAGCAGTGAAAACATGGTATAAGCCACAAGCATACTAAGAAGAACCCGTAAGGGTGCTGTGGCATATTTCCCCATCTTTTCAAAAACAAGCGACTGCAATGCGAACCTGGGCCAAACCCAAACCCGGCTCAACGGCTTTTCGGCAACAGTTTCCTGAAGATCAGCCAATGCTTCGCTTCTTTTGAATTCAACATATGCCTTATCCTCATCCTCATATTTACCGGTAAGCTGGTAATTTTCTTTAAGCAGACGAAATTGCTCAGATTTCTGCCTCAAGCTGGTATGTTCCTGATTCCGTATTAACTTCTCAACCCTATTTTTTTTCCAATCAATAAATATTCTACCCAGTAATCGCATACCGGTAAGATTCAGAACCTTGAGCTTCACATCAAAATCGTATGGCTGCAGATCAATAATATCACGGGCTATAGTGTCAGACAGATCTATGTATTCACATTTTGAAACCCGTAGATCAAGGTAATGATCCAGGTGACATGATTTCAAATATAATTTCCCTATCCTGGCATTATAAAAACTCAGGTTTCCTGACCCAAGATTAGAATTATCAAGTATTAGTTCTGAATGGTCATACTCTACTAACTCAAAATTCTTTTCGCCCTCACCAAAATTTACCCTTTTCATGCTGAACCTTCCGGAACTCATCTGACTGGCCTCAAAGCTTACATCTCCTTTACCGAAAATGGCACGGTTAAAATTAATCCTTCCATCTCCAAATTCGACTGTTCTGAAATCAACTTTGCAATCTCCAAACTCAGTCCGCTCGAATGATATATCGCCACTATCAAATCTGGCAAAATGAAAATCTACCTTGCCACATATAAAACGTGCAATCTTAAAACTTACCTGCCCATCTCCAAACTGGGTATTGATAAAAGAAACCTCTCCTGAATTAAACTCTGTATTCGCAAAAGAAGTAAGCCCTTCACCAAAATCTGCATATTGAAAATCTTTTTTCCCATCAAAAAAAACAGAATTCTTGAATAGTACATCTCCATTTCCAAAATGAACATTCGAAAAATCAACATCACCCTCCCTGAATAGGGCATTTGAAAAATTGACAAGACCATTCTTAAAAATTGCCGAATTAAAACTTACAAACCCATTAGCAAAATGACTGTATTCAAAGTGTACATCGCCTTTGCTAAATTCGGCAAATGAAAAATCGAGTCCGGATTTCGTATCAAAAAAAGCATGATGAGCCGAAAACTCCTTTAGAGAAACTCTGGCCTTCTCATCCATTTTATGCTTTTCACGATATATACTTAAAGAAAACTTAGTTATATAGCAGTGATCCAAGGTAATGGCTTCATTATTTTCAATTTTCCTGTAAATTTCTCCGGAATCCATGTGCCCGAACAACTCCACAGAGCTTTGTCCGCCAAACTCATCCAGAAAAGTGACAATCGCAGTTTTCGGATAGATCTGACCTTCATCTGAAGTGAATTTCAGATTTTTAATCTCAACCTTAAATTTTCGATAGTTAAAATTCATAATAGATAATGCATTATCGTATCCTACACAAATGTAAATCTAATAAATAATACACTCAATTCTCAAATCATGGCATTCAATTAAAGTACCGAACATTAACGGCAATGCCCTATCTGGAAATATCTTCCCTTGCGCATATTTTATTATAGGAACAATTCTTGCAAATTTCAAGATCTTCAACCTGCTGAAAAGGTAATTCCGGGTTAAACAAATCCTCAACAAGTTTCTTGAGCTCTCTTTCAAATTCTTCCCTTAAAGCTGAAAAATTTTCAAGTACTACCTTATCCATCTTTATTCCCGATGAGAATTTTTCTGAATGCATATTGCGAATATCATAAATACCTGGGACGAGTATACCTGAATTCTCTTTACTTTCATATAGCCAGCAATACATAAAGGTCTGAAATATTTCTTTCCTCCTGTTGTGATCCCCCCGGTTAAAAAGATCAGATACAAGTTTGAAATCCTTCTTAGGAATACCTGTCTTGTAATCAATAACCCGGGTTTTCTCCCCTACTCTATCAAGTCTGTCAATAATTCCCTTCATACGAACCATTATACGCGAGTTCTCTGTAGAACAATCGAGAAATCGTTCAGCCGGAGTTTCCAATTCGAGTATCTGAAAGGGAGCAATCCTTGAATCATGCTGTAAAATATACTCCAGGTAACTCACCATAATCTCCCTGACAATAAGATTGCGTCCCCTCAGCAGATTGCTGGATTTTCGTTTTTTTCCCGTTTTTAGCCACAACTTATCGAAAGAATCATTCAACAGTCTTCTGAGTCCGGATTTATCCTTAGCTAACTTGCCTATTTCTTCCCGGGTAAGAGCCCCCGATCCAACATAAGGTTCATAGAGAATATTTAAGGCATCATGAATGATACTTCCAAATAACAAAGGATCGATTTCTTCAGATACTTCTTCGGCTTCACCAAGCCTGGCGATATAGCGGAAATAAAATTTAAGGGAACAGTCCATAAAAGCATTTAAGCCTGAAGGCGATAAGTAGCCTTTCCCCTCCGGCATATAGCCTTTCAATATTTCCATTTCCTCCTCTCCCTTTTCTACCTCTATAATCCTTAAATCCCTTTGTTGAACAATTGAGGTCAGACTTTTTTCTGACAAAGCTGTATTACCAAGGTATTTAAGTTGATAGATAAAACGACTCATCTCACCTTTCTTTACCCCTTCCTCCATGGTAGTATGTATTAAAGTCAGATTCTTAGTTCTCTGTATCAATCTGTAGAAATAGTAAGCGTAAATGCGGTCTTGATGCTCGGATGTTGGAAGCCCAAAGCCCTTTCGTAAATTATATGGTATCATAGAATGCCCCGCACTTTTCCCTGGAAAAATCCCTTCATTCATAGATAGAATGACAAGATTCTCAAAATCCAGGGCCCTTGCCTCCAAAACTCCCATCAACTGAAGGCCTTTGAGTGGCTCCCCTGAGAATGGGATAGTCATGTTTCTGATAATTTTTCTTAGCAATTTCCTATATGTATCTGGCTGGATGGGAATATCCTCCAGTGAGATAAGATCAAAAAGCCGATTTACAGCCAGATAAACATGATAGATATATTCCTTCTGAAGAGAAAGCCCGGTACCGGACTCATCTTCAGTTTCAGGAATAAGCAGAATGAGTTTATGCAAAACTTCAAGCAGGTAAGCTGATAAATCAACAGCACTATTGGCTTTACGAAAAATTAAAGCTGTAAGCTCATCTATCTTCAGGAATTCCCCTGAAGGGAAGATCCTGTTTTGAGCAATTAAGTCCCTTCGTAATTTCCTGATTTCACTCCCGCCTGAAACAAGTATGTACTGGTGTCCCAAAACCTTTAAAACATCTTTATGGTAAAATAGTACTTCCTTGTCGGAACCCTGGTCCTTCATGCTGTGCTGCAAATCAATAAGACTCTCCACCAGACTATAAACAGGTGTATCTCTCACGGGAAAGCCCATAGTTATGTTGATATCTGAAAAGCTTTGAGGAATAGAGTAGATTGCAGCTGAAAGAAGAAATTCATCCGGTAATACAACAGCGGTATTGTTTTCCTTACATAGTCCCCCATTTTGCCACTCTTCTAATTTCATGCCCATAATTTTTGCCTGAGCACTATTACTGGAAGTAGAAATCACTTCAATTTCATTTACCGGCGTATTGAAATGATGAGAAGCATTCCTTCGTTGGTCAGGAAGTAATTTCAAATTCTCACGTATAAAATATCCGGCCTCATGTGCATTGTCCTTCAAATAAGAATCGTCATAATCCCAGTAGAATCCGGCTTTTCCGGAATTATGTAAATGAGAAAATAATTCTTTCTCACTTTTGGTGAGGGCATTGAAACCAACAAAATAAATTTTACGAAATTCAGAATATGAGCTTCCTTCACCTGAAATAAGTTCGTTGGCTTTCCTATAGGCCATTCCCTCATATACTGCTCCTGATTTTTCCAGAATGGCACGAAACTGCTCATATATTGGCGAAAGAACCTGCCAGACTTTTATAAATTCATCCTTTTGATCAGACTCTTTTGAGATTAGAAAATTAGACCAGAATGATCGAATAAGTTCAATCTGTTCCGGATTCATGTATTCATAATCATCCTCAATGGATTTTAGAGATTCAAGGTTTTTAAAAAGATCATTTGCATTTACCAGGTTTTTATCAATGTCACCAAAATCATTCAAAAGAGTTTCACCGAAAAGAAAAAATTCATCAAAATCCTCAGCCTCCTTCACTAAACTCCTGTAAACCTCATAAAGTCTGAATATCAACTGAAGAGGGTCTGCCGGCAGGAAGCCTGAAAGTTTCATCATTAGCTCTGTAATGGTCATAAATGCAGGTGACCAGACCGGCTTTGGCAAATGGTTTGAAAGGTATTTTGAAAAAAACAACTGGGCTCGCCTACCCGGGAATACCAGGCAACATTCAGAGAGATTTTCCTTCTCCCTGCTATAAATATCTGCCGCTACCTCTTCAAGAAATGTTTTCATTTTTTAATTGAACTCAGGTTATAAATCGACTCGGTAATGAAATATTCGACAATGAATTTTACAAATTTATATATATCGTCCCTATGGGACTCAATAGATGGCGATAAAATTCTTTCTATAAATATGGTATTGCTTCGCAATAATCTACGGGATTAAAAATTGGCAGATAAAAAACACTTTATAATTAACTACTCATCGGTTCTAATTATTCTATGTCCCGTAGGGACAAAATATTTATAGAACAGTTAGTAAATGAACTACCTCGTAGCAAAGCTGACGAGGTATCAAGATAGGAATTTGTTTTCAAAACGATGCAAGCATCGGAGTATTATACTCATTTATCCCGATACGCTACACTATCGGGATTCGTTCAACT
>JAYEGO010000030.1:0-5987 GCA_034659155.1 Bacteroidota bacterium
GCCGCAATTCTCGCATATCTCTTGTAACCATCTCTTTCACTGCGGTACGGGCAACGGCAGCTTCTCTGTAAGCTACAACGGCTTATTTCGGCTCTGCTCCTCGCTCTGGCATCCTGACTGTGTCTATAATCTGAAGAAAGGAAACCTTGCGGACGCATGGTACAATTTCGTACCGAAGGTGAGAGATATGCGGTCGAACAGGAAGGAGTTCCTAGAGTCTTGCCGTGTCTGTCCTATAATCAACCTCTGCATTTGGTGTCCGGCACATGCGCATCTTGAGTCCGGTGAGATAGATGCACCGGTAGATTATTTCTGTGAGGTCGCTCATGCAAGGGCAAAGGCGCTGGGATACGATAGAATTTTTTTTAAAAAAAGGTTGAGGGGTTTTGAAGGGTTGAAGGGTTGAGGGGTTGAGGGGTTGAGGGGTTTAGAAAAAGAAATACTGGAATAATGGAATATTGGAATATTGGAAGAAGAATGTTTCTGGTATTCATCATGCAAAAAATATGCAGATTGCGTCACTTCGTTCGCAATGACCAGGGTTTACTTGAGCGTGAAAGAAAATACAGGCTCGCAAAATCCGTTTTTTGTTAAACTCTGAAACAGGAATTAGAAAGAAACTGCTATAATGAAAAAGATATAAGATTATGGAAATAAATAAAGATACTAGCATTGAAGAACTGGTTGAAAGAATTCCGGAGGCGGTGCAATACCTGATGAAGGAGGGGATTAAGTGTATTGCCTGCGGAGAGCCAATATGGGGAACTCTGGAAGAAGCCGCCAGGGAAAAAGGTTTTGGAGATGAAGAAATTGAGGGTTTTGTTAAAGCCTTAAATAAACTTTCGGGGAAGGGTTGAGGGGTTGAGGTGATGAGGTAATGGGGTGATGAGGTGATGAGGTGATGAGGAAATGGGGTGATGAGGTAATGGGGTGATGAGGTGGTGAGATTAATCTCAGTGATCGTTATGCCTGCCGGTGGGCTGGCTGGGAGGATCATACTTCAGGTCGGAGACAAATAATGTTTGGGGTAGTTGGGGGATAAGCTTTTTTGCTCCTGCTATTTTATACATTCTTTTAATTGCACTTTTTCCCTCCCTCCCCAGGTCCCTTGTAAAGTCATTCACATAAAGTCCGATGTGCTTCATCATCACTGATTCATCCATTTCCTGGGCATATTTCCTGACATAGGGCATTACTTCCTGCTTATTCTCAAAAGCAAATTTTATGCTTCGTTTCATCACCCGATTCACTGTCTTTATCAGCTCATCGGGGAACTTTCGCTGAATCATGATTCCTCCCAGGGGGATGGGTGAATTGCTGAGATCTTCCCAATACTCCCCCAGGTCAATAATCTTATGAAGACCTTTAGATTTATAAGTAAACCTGTTCTCGTGTATGGCAAGTCCGGCATCCACTTCTCCACTTAAAATAGCTTCTTCGATATCCGAAAACAGATATTCCTTCTTATTAACAAGCTTAGGATAGGCAATTCCGAAAAGCAGATTTGCTGTAGTATATTTCCCGGGGATAGCGATTTTTGCTTCCTTCAGTTCACCAGGGTATAGTTTTTTCTTGCTCAGGAGTAATGGCCCGTTTCCTTTACCCAGGGCACTTCCCGAATCAAGAATCATATAGAACTCTGAAAGAAAAGCATAGGCATGGTAGCTTAGTTTTGTAATATCGAGTTCCTGATTGAAGGCCTTTTTATTTAGCTCTTCAACATCCCCTAAAAAGGGTGAAAATTCCAGTCCTTCCGTATCTATCTTATGATGCACCATAGCATCAAAAATAAAGGTATCGTTGGGACATGTTGAATATCCAAGGCTTAATTTATTGTCCATTGTGATTCGGGTTCTTTAGTGTGCAAGATAGGAAAAACAAAAGAGTAAAGATTAAACGGAATAATCCAAAAATCTGGTCTCGCTTATATCTGCAATAAGGGACGGATCTTTTTCTATTGCATTGCCAACAACAAGAATATCTGCTCCCGCGGCATAGGCGGCTTCAGCATCTTTACGGTTTCTAATTCCTCCGCCCACAATCAAGGGAGATGAAATGCACTTTTTCACTGCGGCAATCATTTTGGCAGAAATGGGTTTTCCTGCACCACTTCCCCCCTCAAGATATATTAGTTTATGCCCTATCATTTCACCGGCTATGGCAGTGGCTGAGGCAATATCTGTTTTTGTTTCCGGAATAGATCGGGTATTGCTCATATATCCAACTGCTGAATCATCAGCATTACCAATGAGCATATAGCCGGTAGACAGTATCTCGAGTCCTGATTTCTTTAAGGTAGGGGCCGCAGCTACATGATTACCAATAAGATTTTCCGGATTCCTGCCCGAGATAAGGGAGATTAGCAGGATGCCATCTGCGTTTGCTGAAATTTGCAACAGGCTGCCGGGAAATAGCACAACAGGAATATTGCACAATGATTTAATAATTTCAATTGGTCCGTGAAGATTAGAGGATACCAGGCTGCCTCCAATAAGGACAATATCAACATTCTGCCTGGCAGCAATTTCAATTCGGAGCGAAAGCTCTGAATCTGAATAATTTTCAGGATCAATAAGAACTGCCAGCAGCTTCTGTGTTTTTAGTTTTTTAAGTATGGATTCGAAAATCATATTTCTTTATTTATAACAAAAAGCCGTAATATAATTACCTGTTTTAAAGTAAGACAGGTCAAACTCCTGAGTATTTTCTTCGGTCTTTACTGTTCCTTTAATGCTTCCTGAATCATTTACCTCAAAGGGTTCAATAAACATATTTTCTTTAAAGTTCAGTTGTCCCTTATCACAAATCTTATAAAGAGCTTCTTTTGCGCACCAGTGAATATATAAGTGGTATCTTTTTAGATCGGGATTTTCAGAGATAACTTCATGCTGATTGATGAATTTATGTGAAATTTTGGAAATTCTATGTGACATAAATTCCAGGTCAATCCCCACTTTATTGGTGGTACTTAACAGAATAGATGTTAATTTATAAGAATGGGAAATGCTGATCTGGTAGGAATTATCTTTAATAAAGGGTTTATTGGTGTGGTCATAAATAATCCTGGCATTTCTCCCAATCATATTTTTCAGGAGGACTCGAACACTAAGGTATTCCAGCCTGCGGGCATAAGACCTGAAATTATTGATTCTTTCAATCTCATCGGGATCGAGCCGAACCATAGATTTTAAACTTTCAATATCTTCAGTGATTTCCCAACTTCCAAGAAAGCAGCTATTATTAATATCTCTTTTTTCTTTTAGGCCCATCCAGGGATAAATTTTTTAAATGCAGGAAGATACTAAATAATCCTAATTCCATTCGAAGGTATTTATGAAATGGACAACATCTTCCCTGAAAAATTCGATAATGGGAGCCAGTGAGTCTTTATCAATGGCAGTTCTAAAATACAATGCCCCTCTTAAAAAATGTTGTGTACTGTCAGTCAGGAAAAACTGAACTGAAGAGGCAGTGCTCCCTTCAATATCATAGAGTATTCCGTAAACATTTTTATCACTGTTCAAAATCAATTGTTCCATTATAGATTCAGCTTTTACAGTATGTTTGTACGCAAGTACATAGCTGTCTTCGAGATAGGAATTTAAGTTATTGGAAACAGGTTTATAGCTAATATGTATTGTACCATTATATGCCGGGAAATTAATATTTATCCAGCATGGTTCAGAGCCTTTTTCATCATCTTTTACAACCTCTCCATACACCGGATATTCAAAGGAATAGGGGCATGTGCCCGAGAAGCTGAGATATTTTTTTTCAGGGAAACTGATTCGATAGTAGCCTCGGGGTTTGGGAGTATGCCCCCGGTAGCAGGCTGTTGAAATAGCCAGGAAAAACAGAATACCTGCAAATAAGCCAAAGTACAACTTCTTACTCATCTGAATTTAATTTATCTTTTCCCCCGATAGTTGATACTTTTACTTTCTTAATCCTGCGCTTGTCTACCGATTCAATTCTAAATTCAAATCCCCCAAGATGGAAAATTTCATCTTTTTCAGGAATGTCTCTTTTGACTTCAAGGATTAAGCCGGCAAGGGTATCTGCTTCGCCTTTGATATCATCAAAAATATTCTCGGGTTTTTCCAGAACTTTATAAAAGTCATTCAAGAGGGTTTTTCCTTCAAATATCCATGTAGAATCATCCACTCTGGTAAAAAAGTCTTCATCTTCATCGAACTCGTCCTTAATTTCTCCTACAATTTCTTCAAGGATATCTTCCAGAGTCACAATACCGCTGGTACCCCCATATTCATCAATAACAATTGCCATATGGATTTTTCTCCTTTGAAACTCTTCGAGCAGATCATTGATTTTTTTTGCCTCAGGAACAAAATAGGGTGGCCGGATAAGGGACTGCCATTTAAATTTTCCTCCTTTATGCATATGTGGAAGTAAATCTTTTATATACAATATACCTTTTATCTGGTCAAAAGAATCAGAATAAACCGGAATTCGTGAGTAGCCTGATTTAAGAATATCATCAGGTAATTCCTGAAAAGGAGTGGACATGCTTATTGCAAAAACATCCAGTCGGGACTTCATGATCTCTTTTGCGTCAATATTCCCAAACTTAACAATGCCTTTTAGTATTTGTTTATCTTCTGTGATCTCAGTTTCAGGCAGGGAGAGAACATCAGATAGTTCATCCATTGATATATTTGATTTCTTAACACTCAGCCTTTTGTTTACGACCCTTGTGGAAGAAACCAGCAAGAAACTTATTGGCATGAATAATCTCTTCAAGAATGAAACAGATGCAGCCATAAAACATGAAAATTTCACGGCGTATTGATTTGCATAGATCTTTGGCAGTATCTCACCAAAAAGTAATAGCATAAATGTAATGAACACTACCTGTATTAGAAATCCTATTATTTTTGCATCTCCAAAATCCAGGATTGAATTAGTAACATAAGCGGAAATAATTACAATGGAAACATTTACAAAATTGTTTGCAATCAATATTGTTCCAAGTAAATATTCCGGTTTTGCCAATAAGTTTAAAATCTTCTTTGAGGAGGATGTTTTTTTTGATTTTATGTTCTTGATGTCAGATGGGGAAAGAGCAAAAAAAGCAACTTCAGATCCTGAGATCAGGGCAGAGCAAAACAAAAGGACGAGCAATAATATCATCCACGCAATGATCACAGGATCTGGTGCTTGCACTGTTACTTGAAAATTAGCCAGGAGGGCTAATGGAATTAGGTTTCCCGGTTCCAAAACAAATTATTAATTGTAAATACTAAAAAGGAAGATCATCCTCACCACTGGAAGGGGAGAGATCTTTTGTCTCTGAAGTCCCGGATGCAATTGGGTTGGGGTTATTAGTAATTTCATTGCCCTGTTTTGTTGTCTCAGTTCCCCCCTCTGTTGAAGAACTTCTGTCTCCATCAGATTTTTTGCCAAGCATTTGCATGTTGTCAACAACAACCTCAGTGATATATCTTTTAATCCCCTCTTTATCATCATAGGACCGGCTGCTGATTTTTCCTTCAAGGTATAGTTGCTGGCCCTTATGAACATATTTTTCAACTACTTCGGCTAATTTTCTCCATATCACAATGTTATGCCATTCTGTATTGGTTACCCTGTCACCGCTTTTATTGGTATAGGTTTCACTGGTGGCCAGAGGAAATTTGGCAACAGCAACACCACTATCCAGGTATCTAACTTCCGGGTCACGACCAACGTTACCCACTAAAATTACTTTATTTATCATTTCAATTTATCAAAATAGTACCCTGCAAAAGTATGACTTTTCTATACCAAATACAAACCCTGTCACCATGAATTCGCAATCCACGGAGATACCTGCCTTAAGTCATATTACTATTGATCTTCTGATTGTAAATGAACTACCTCGTAGCAAAGCTGACGAGGTATCAAGATAGGAATTTGTTTTCAAAACGATGCAAGCCCTGTGAAATAGTGGCAAAGCCACTCCTGTAAAACAGGATTTCACGGGGCAA
>JAYEGO010000031.1:0-5985 GCA_034659155.1 Bacteroidota bacterium
AATGGATATCTGCATTTGGATTGGATAACTAAATTAGCCAGCATATATTAGTATTGGATAACTAAATTATTAATTATATATTTGGATTGTAAAACTAAATCTAATGGATAGATATATATTTTCAGACTTAACTAAATGGATTTCTAAAGAGAGAAGAAAACCTTTGTTACTGCGAGGTGCCAGACAAGTTGGAAAAACCTGGTTAGTAGAAAACCTGGCACAATTGAAGTTTAAGAATTTCCTGAAAGTTGATTTTGAAGAAAGTAACGAGCTGGTTTCAATTTTTGAGGGAGATTTAAACCCGCAAAAAATATGCACAGAACTGGAATTAAGAACCGGAATTGATATTAAACCCGGGAAAACCCTTTTATTTTTTGATGAAATCCAAATATGTCCAAGGGCAATTATAGCGCTTCGCTACTTTTATGAAAAGATGCCTTTATTACATGTCATTGGTGCCGGCTCACTTTTAGAATTTACATTAAGTGAAATCTCATTCCCAGTTGGCAGGATCCAATCTTTGGAAATTCATCCAATGAATTTTTCGGAATTCTTGCTGGCATTGGGTTATAATAAGGCTGCGGAAATTTGCAACAACCCAATCACAGAAGTTTCCAAATCGACTCATGAATTTCTAATAGAGCAGCTTCGCGTTTATTGGCTGGTTGGAGGAATGCCGGAATGTATAAAAGAGTATGTTCATAGTAATTCAATTAAACAGGCAGCCGAAGTTCAGGATGAAATATGTGAAACATATCAAATGGATTTTGGAAAATATAAACCTAAAACAGATGCTAATTGCCTAAAAACAGTTTTTTTAGGAATTGCTGCAAGTGTGGGACAACAAATAAAGTATACCGGACTTGCTAAAGATTATTCTATTCCTACCATTAAAAAGGCATATGAAAGTCTTGTAATGGCTCGGATTGCGAAGAAAGTTAAATCAGTGAGTACTCCTGGAATACCTTTGGAAGTAAATTCATCAGATAAAAAATTTAAAAATATATTTCTGGATATCGGTTTAATGAATCGTGTAATGAAAATCGATTACAATGAAGCATTGAGTCACAAAAACTTATTGGCAATATATCGTGGACAACTTGCTGAACAATTTGTAGGACAAGAGTTTGTAACGACAAACAGTAAGCAACTTTACTACTGGGCAAGGGATGCTAAAAACAGCAATGCTGAGATTGATTATCTGATACAGCAAGAAGGAATGCTTATACCTGTGGAAGTAAAAGATGGACCGTCGGGAAAATTAAGAAGCTTACATCTTTATAGGAATACTTATAATTCAAACCTTGCAGTTGTATTTCATGCAGGGACAAGGGGCGAGTTAGAAGCTGAAAATATCATATTTTTACCTTTATATTTTGCAGGCTCTTTTGCTAAGCATGGAATTAAATGAGCCAGATTTTGCTCCAAAATGCTTCAATTTGCATATTCAAAATGAGGAATGCCTGTAAATTAATGGCAACACATTCAAATGTATAATGAAAACACCGTAAGATAATTCGAATATATTTCACTATAATGAAAATAAGTAGAAAATATACAAAAACATTTCATTATGAAATCTATATTTATAAGAGAAAAGTACTTAAAAAAAGTAAAACCCTATATTGGTAAAAACATTATAAAAGTTATTACCGGACAAAGGCGTGTTGGTAAAACCATTATCCTCAAGCAAATTGTAGATATGGTTAGACAGGAAGACATAAACGCTCAGACTATATACATTAATAAGGAACAAAACGATTTTAAGCAAATAAAAACTGGCGAAGATTTATTTCAATACCTTAAACTTCAATTATCTGACAGTAATAAAAACTACGTTTTTGTTGATGAAATACAGGAAATTGATGAATTTGAAATCGCATTAAGGCAATTACTTGTTGAGGGGATCGACTTGTATTGCACCGGAAGCAATGCTAAAATGTTATCTGGCGATTTGGCTACACATCTTTCGGGTCGGTATATTGAGTTTCATATTAACAGCCTATCATATACTGAATTTTTACAAATTCATACATTACAAAACAATAACGACACCTTAAACAAGTATATTCGTTATGGTGGGCTGCCTTACTTAATTCATTTACCTCTTGATGATGAAATAGTTTACGGCTATTTAAAAAGCATTTACAATACTATTATTCTTAAAGATATTGTTTCAAGATATAGTATCAGGGATATTGATTTTTTAGAACGGTTGGTAGAATACTTGTCTGATAATCTCGGGAGTTATGTATCGTCAAAAAAAATCAGTGATTTTTTAAAAGCTCAAAGAATAAGTTTATCGGTAAACACTGTTATGAACTACCTGAAATATCTTACAAACTCTTTTTTTATAAATAAAGTACAACGCCTGGATATTATTGGTAAAAAAAGATTTGAGATAAATGAAAAATACTTTTTTTCGGATTTAGGACTAAAACACTCCATTATTCCATTTACAGGCAGCCACATAGGAAATGTATTCGAGAATTTAGTGTATAATCAATTAATTTACGAAGATTATAAGGTCTATATTGGAAAACATCAGACAAGAGAAATTGATTTTGTGGCTCAAAAAGGGAATGAAACAAAATACATACAGGTTGCATATCAACTTCCTGACGAAAAAGTAAGAGAAAGAGAGTTTGGAAACCTACTCAAAATTGAAGATAATTATGAGAAAATAGTGATCTCTGCTGATGAATTTGCAGAGGGTTATAAAGGAATTAAACATATACACATCAGGCAGTTCCTTGCGAATGAAGATTGAGTAGCTATACTTTCCATTCTATTTTGAGACCTATGGCTTTAGAATTTTGGACTCTTTACTTTCACTTCTTGTCCGCTTATTATTTCAATCAGCACACTTTTATTATAATTATAAATTCAATTTCATACTTTTGAGCTTAAATCATCAATAAATCTAAGCTGATATGAAAACAAAAATCATTTTTCTATTTGCATTATTAAGTATTTCATCGTATGTATCAGGCACAGAGATAAATGTGCAAACATGGCTTACTTCGGGTGCTTTTGAAGTTTATAAGCCGGCTTATATTCAGGGCCAGAATTTGAATAAAGAAGATTTTCAGGAAAAATTTGTACTTGAGAATTCATATTTAAACCTTATTGATTTAAAGCCTGTTGAGGGTGTTGCTATACTCTGGAAAGATAAGGGGAGTAGCAAATGGAGAATCAGAAAAACCAACAACAATGGATTTTTAGAGATAAAACCAGACAAAAATTCAGAGTTTCAAATTTCTTATAATGCTTTTTATATTGAGTCAGACGGATTAAATAGCTACAAGCTGGAAGTGGAAAGTCCGCAGATGTTTGAAGTTTTTCTGAATGGCAAAGAAATTTGTTCGAAAAAAAGTTCTGCCACTACCGAAGAGCCAAATGTTTCAGAATCAACTCTTGATCTTGACCGGGGAAAGTTTGTTGTGATAGTAAAGTCCATGTATGTTTCGGGGGATGATGATAAATGGTGTATGAAAGCTCAAATTTCGGGCGATGAAGATTCTCAAGCTCTTGTGAGTGTTTCTCCTGTTGAGAGAATGAATATCCACCATCTTCTTGAGGGCACTAAGTTGAAAGCAGCATCCATTTCTCCGGATGGTGAGCTTGTTGCATTAATTTATAGTAGTGTGAACAAGGGAACAGGAAATGGGAATTCATGGACAGAAATTAAGGAGGTGGCAAGTGGTAAGATGGTACAAAGCTTCAGAAAGGCCGGAACTACAGGGTATTCATGGATGCCAGCAGGAAAAAAGCTTTTTTACAGAAGCAAAGGAGAGAAGGGCTTTTCGGTATGGGTATATGACTTTGACAAGGGTAAGGAATACCCTGTGCTGGAAGATGTTGAGGAATTGTCTGAATTTCAATGGTCAGATGATGAAAGTTTCCTGATCTATAGTGTATCTGAATCAGGGAAAACCCAAGAGAAGTCCTCCCTTTTATATATGAATGAACTTGGAAATCGTACCTTCTCAAAAAGGAAGGAATCTTATCTTTATAAGTACGATGTGGCCTCGGGAGTAAGTGAAAGGCTGACTTTTGGAGAAACCGGCACTTACCTGAACGATATAAGTCATGATGGCAGGCACATTGTTTTTAGCACTGATAAACTAAATCCCACCCAGCGACCTTTTTCCTTGCAAAATATGTATCTAATGGATCTTGATTCCAGGAAGGTACGTACCCTATGGGAGGACTTCAGATGGGGTGGTTACGCACAATTCTCACCTGATGGAACCAGATTGCTGGTTTCGGGTGGACCGGATTGTTTCGGTGATGTTGGAAAAAACATAGGACAAAACCCAATTGCCAATAATTATGATGGCCAGCTCTATATCTATGAACTGTCAAGTGGTACTGTGAATCCATTAACAGCAGAATTTAATCCTTCTGTAGGATTTGCAAGCTGGAATGCTACAGATGGGAGTATCTATATCACTGCTACTGATGAGATATACAGTAGAGCCTTTGTATGGAATGAGTCTAATCCTGAATTCAGACAACTTAAAACTGTACCGGAAGTAATTGGAAATTTTGATGTTGCAGGGAATGCATCATATGCTGTTTATACTGGTAACCAATTGGCAAATCCCCAAAAAGCATGGGTCATGGACCTGAAAAACATGGAGAATATTTTGATTGATGATACGGAATTGAAAAGCTATCAGCATGTGGAGTTTGGAGAATCTGAAGAGTGGGACTTTAATATGGATGATGGGAGGAAGATAAGAGGTTATTTTCTTTATCCCCGGAATTTTGATTCCAATAAAAAATACCCCCTGATTGTTAATTATTATGGAGGTACATCCCCAATTGAAAAAAGCTTCGGTGGCCGGTACCCATTGGATATCTGGGCAGGGGAGGGCTATGTTGTATATATTCCCCAACCAAGCGGGGCAATTGGTTTTGGACAGGAATTCTCATCCAGGCATCAAAATAACTGGGGGATTACTGTTGCAGATGAGATCATTCAGGGAACAGAAAAATTTCTGGATTCCCATTCTTTTGTTGATAAAGACAGGGTAGGATGCATTGGGGCTTCTTATGGTGGTTTTATGACTATGTACCTGCAAACCAGGACGGATATCTTTAGCTGTGCAATTTCGCATGCAGGGATCAGTTCTTTAAGCTCCTATTGGGGAGAAGGATACTGGGGCTACATATATTCATCTGAGGCAAGCGGGGACGCCTATCCATGGAACCGAAAAGACATTTATATTGATCAGAGTCCGTTATTCAGTGCTGATAAGATAAATACCCCGCTTCTACTGCTTCATGGTTCAGAAGATACTAATGTGCCTCTTGGTGAGTCACTTCAATTGTGGGTGGGACTTAAAATTCTTGGGAAACCTGTTGAAATGATACAGGTGGAAGGGGAAAATCATCATATACTGACCTATTCAAAACGTATTGAATGGCACAATACCATCATGGCATGGTTTGATAAGTGGCTGAATGATAAGAATACGGATTGGGCGAAGTTGTTTCCGGAAAGTGAATTGTAGAGCTCAAGCGGCAGAGAGACTGAGCGAAAGAGGAGAGAAGGGGGGAACTAAAGAACCCGGAACATTCTTAACTTTTTGACCTTAGACCTTAGACTCTTCGACTATATTAATCCTTTTTGCTTTCTTTGTGGCGTAAAACAAAATAAATTCCTGGTTTTTTGGTTTTTCAAATTAGGAAATACTTTACATGAAGCGCATATTAATTACAGTTATTGTACTTTTTCTTGTTCTTGTAACCTGCAATGAGCCTGCCAGTATGAAGCAGGTTTATTTGAATCCAGAATCTGCATGGGTACATTACAACCAGAAGAAAATCTCAAAAATTGATTCTCTCCTTCTGGATTATCAGAACAGGTACAGGTTTAATGGGAATGTACTGGTAGCAGACAATAATCATATTATTTATCAGGGTTCATTTGAGAATAGCGTACTGAAAAAAAACACTGTCTTAAACCAGGGTTCA
>JAYEGO010000032.1:0-20533 GCA_034659155.1 Bacteroidota bacterium
AATTAAGAAAATGGAGGCTATACTCTGGGGCAGTATGATGGGCCCTTCAGGGGGATTTTATGCAATCAGAAAAGACTTATTCCATCCAGTGCCTGAAAACTTCCTGGTAGATGATTTTTATATTAATATGAAAGTCCTTGAAAACCGATTCTGGTCTATTTGCGAACCACTTTCCATAGTTGTTGAAGATGTTTCAAACAACTGGCTGGAAGAATTCAGAAGGAAAATGCGAATTTCAGCAGGAAATTTTCAGAACCTTAAACAATTTGCTCATCTTCTACTTAAAATATTGCAACCTGTTGGCTTTTGTTTCCTTTCCCATAAGGTATTGCGATGGTTCGGCCCTTTCTTACTGCTACTTGCATTATTGAGCAGTGCTATGAATTATGAGGAAACATTTTATATGATTATTTTCTATATACAGCTCGTTTTATTAATCATTCCAATATTCGACTATATATTAAGGAAAATTAAAATACATATTGTAATTTTGCGATTCATTACACATTTTTACAATACGAACCTTGCAATTCTTGCGGGATTTGTATGGTTTTTAAAAGGAATTAAGACAAATGTTTGGCAACCTACAAAAAGGAATCAATCACAATAGACTCCCCGAAAACTATCCGGGTCCGGGTTTGAACTCTATTGAAGAAGCAATTGAAGAAATTAAACAGGGCAAAGTTATCATTGTTGTAGATGATGCTAACCGCGAAAATGAGGGTGATTTTATAGCAGCTGCAGAAATGGCCACACCGGAAATGGTTAATTTTATGGCTACACATGGTCGCGGCTTGATTTGTGCAGCCATACCTGAAGAAAAATGTGATGAATTAGAGTTGGAATTAATGGTGGGGAAGAATACTTCTTATCATGAAACACAATTCACCGTATCGGTAGACCTTATTGATGATGAATGTACAACAGGAATCTCCGCATCAGACAGGTCAAGAACCATTAAAGCACTTGTAAATCCAAAAACCAAACCGGAAGATCTGGGTCGACCGGGACATATATTCCCCCTGAAAGCAAAATCAAGAGGTGTATTACGACGGGCCGGGCATACAGAAGCAGCAGTTGATCTGACACGACTATCCGGACTTAAACCAGGAGGAGTGCTTGTTGAAATTATGAATGAAGATGGTTCCATGGCTCGTCTTCCCCAATTGCAAATCATTGCAAAGAAATTTGATCTAAAAATTATTTCCATACGCGATTTGATTTCTTTCAGGCTTCTACATGAAAGCATAGTTGAAATGGGTGTTGAAGTAAAATTACCAACAAAATATGGCGAATTTACCCTAATTCCATTTCTTCAGTTATCCAATGGAATGGAGCATGTTGCACTTACTAAAGGAAATTGGTCCAAAGATGAATCTGTGCTTGTCCGGGTGCATTCATCATGTGTGACAGGTGACATTTTCGGTTCGATGAGATGCGATTGTGGCACCCAGCTTCATGAAGCAATGAGAATGATTGACAAGGAAGGAAAGGGAGTTCTGCTGTATATGAACCAGGAAGGAAGAGGTATTGGATTATTTAACAAAATGAAAGCATACAAACTGCAAGAAGAGGGAAGAGACACTATTCAGGCTAATGTGGACCTTGGATTTAATGCAGATGAGAGAGATTATGGGGTAGGTGCAAATATTCTACGCGAATTACAATTGGGGAGAATTAGGTTGATAACCAATAACCCGGTAAAACGAGCCGGATTGGAAGGATATGGTTTAAAAATAGTTGAGATTGTACACATTGAGGCTTCTCCAAACACACACAATGAATTTTATCTTCAAACCAAAAAAGAAAAGATGGGTCATATTCTTGAACTTGTCAAACCAATGAAGAATGAATAATGATTATTGAATAATGATTATTGAATAATGATGGATAATTTCAGTATAGTTTTCATGGGCACTCCAGAGTTTGCCAGTCACTCCCTGAAAAAAATCCACCAGGATGGAATCCATATTAGCTGTGTTATTACTGCAGCAGATAAACCAGCCGGCAGGGGCCGGAAGATAAAAATGTCTGCAGTCAAAAACTATGCTTTGGCCAACAAACTTCCTGTATTGCAGCCACCTAATCTCAAAGATCCGGAATTTATTGGGAAGCTAAAAAAAATTGATGCCGATTTATTTGTTGTTGTTGCATTCAGGATGCTGCCGGAAATTGTGTGGGACATGCCCCGGTGCGGAACAATCAATCTACACGCCTCTCTCCTCCCCGATTACCGGGGTGCCGCCCCGATTAATCATGCCCTTATAAATGGTGAAAAAACAACAGGGGTTACCACATTTTATATAGAAAAAGAAATCGATACCGGGAAAATTATCCTTCAGGATGAAGTTGATATAGACAAAACCATGAACGCAGGTATGCTCCATGACTTGCTCATGAGAAAAGGTGGAGATCTTTTGTTAAAAACAATCAAGCTGATTGACATGGGGAAAGATGTACCAACAATAATTCAATTGTCTGAATCCTCCAGAAAAGCCCCTAAACTATTCCCTAAAGACTGTAAAATTCCCTGGAATGATACACTAGAAAATATATACAATCATATTCGTGGTCTTTCACCTTATCCTGGAGCCTGGTCTGAAGCAAAGGGGGCTAATGGAAAAGCCTTTCAGTTTAAAATATTTTCCGCCGAGGCGGAGAAATACTCTCATAAGCATTCCAAACCATCTATTCATACAGATGGGAAGAATTTCCTTAAAATTTCTGTTCCTGAAGGTTTTATAATAATAAAGGAACTTCAGCTACCCGGTAAAAAAAGGATGGCTGTAGCAGAATTCCTGAAAGGTTACAGGGACCTGGATTGGATTGTTTACTAGGATTGGGTTTAACATGGGTAACATTAAATAGTTAGAGATATGAAGCTTAATAGTGATCACCGACAAAATTGTCATAGGAGTTATTGCTCTGACTGAAAGCCAGGAATAACTTAGCATAGGGCATCGCCCTATGAAAAAACATCCAATAAATTCCATTTTCGCCCTGAAAGGGCAATATAATCAATCCCATAAATATCGCTCATCGTAATTAATATTATTTTCCTGCAAAAACTTTAATACTTCTTCTTTATATGATACCACTTTATGATGTTCTTTCTGATTAGCAATATATCTAACAATTGTATCTTTCTTGGAACTACTAACAGAAAACCCTGCATAGCCATTTTGCCATGCGAAATTTCTATATGCACCTCCCTTTGTTTTAATCCACCTGCTACTATTGCGCTTAATGTCCTCAACCAATTTTGATAAGGCAACAGTTCTTGGAAGTGTAGAAAAGATATGTATGTGATCATCCATTCCATTAATCATAAATGGAATGCCTCCAATCTTTTTAATAGTTCCCCCGATATAAGCATATAATTCTGCTTCAATTTCAGATTTAATAAATGGGAAATGCTTTTTGGTACTGAAAACGACATGAGTATATAATTGTGATAATGACTGCGCCATACTTTTATTATTCTGCCCTTTCAGGGCGTAGTTATCATTCTTGCTTCATAACATAGGGCGATGCCCCATGCTTAGTTATAATAGCCTTTCAGGCTATATACTGCAAAATACAACATATTTGTATTTCTTATAATGTAACTTTTCAATGTGATAAACCAAGTCATTACCCTAATGGAGTAATTTACAGGGCAAGCATTGCGTGGGCACCAACTGACAATAAATGTAAGGATCAAAGATCTCTAAGGATTCTCCAATCGCTCATCACCTGTCTACACTCATTATTTCGATTTGGATTCCCTGGGAGTTTTCAGCCAAATCTTCTGTCCCACCCTGGGTTCTTCTCCTTCCTTCAATTCATTATAATTATATAATCTTTCTTTTTTAACTCCATACCTCTGTGAGATAGACCATATAGATTCACCCTCCTTCACAATATGGAAATCGTAACCCGATTCAGCCTGTTTCCTCTTTGGTTGTAAGAATATTATCTGCCCCTCTTTCAAAACTGCATCTTCAGCCATTTCATTATACTTAGGTAATTCCCATTGCATCATATCCATTTCCCTTGCCAGGTAAGTAAAAGAATCTCCTTCCCTGGCAAGAATATATGTAACACGATTCATAGTTTTAACCTTCCTTTCACCGGTAGGAATATTAAAATCATCAGTAAAAACCTGCTGATCCTGATTGCCAGTACTTTTTGGCTCATTCCTTTCCTTACCTGAAGCTGTATTGATCCTAACCGGCTTATCGTATTGATATAATTGATTGCCCTCAATAATTCCAATAAGCAGATGGTCATATTTTGGATGGGTGGCATAGCCTGCCTTTTTCAGGCCCTTTGCCCAGGCTTTATAATCAGCAGGATCAAGGTCAAATAAGGAGGCATAGCGGTTTTTCCCGGTTAGAAAATCAGAATGATCACGATAAGATTCTTCAACAGAATTATATTTCCTGAAACATTCATTTCTTTTGTCATCATCATGTTTGAATTTCTTGCCGGTCCAATCACTATGACATTTAATCCCGAAATGGTTATTTGTCTTTCTTGCAAGATTGCTATTTCCATCTCCCGATTCCAGTATACCCTGTCCAAGAGTTATACTTGCCGGAATACCGGTTCTATTCATTTCTCTTATTGCCAGATCTTTATATTTCAAAATATAATCCTTCCTGGATTGTGAGACATATGTTTTAGTTGGAGCTTTTGTAGTTTTACAGGAGTTAATAAGTAGAGAGATTGCAAACAACATCGCAATTAAGCTGAAGGTCTTATTGAGCATATTTACCATAGATTTTGATTTGGAATACATTCTCGGATGCAAATATCGAAACTATATTGTAAATTTGGCAATCAAAGCTGTAATTCAGCAGGGAATTTGTCAGAATAAAAAATTTAAGACATATGCAAAACATTGAGATCACTACAAAAATAACCGAGGTCTCAGGGCTTTCAGAATTATCAAGCATTGAACAGGAACTTGTACAAAATGCCTTAGATTCGGCTAAAAAATCATATGCTCCTTATTCTAATTTCCATGTTGGGGCGTCCTTACTTCTTGAAAACGGAAAGATAATTAACGGGAACAATCAGGAAAATGCAGCATATCCCTCAGGCTTATGTGCTGAAAGAGTTGCAATGTTCTATGCAAATGCCAATTATCCTGAAGTGAAAATAGAAACTATGGTAATTGTTGCATTAAACAGGAATGGCCTAACTCCGAAACCTGTTTATCCTTGCGGTTCATGCAGACAGGTAATGATTGAAAATGAATCCAGGCTAAAGAGTAATATCAAGCTCATCCTGGTTGGCAAAAAGAACATTCATATTCTTGAAAATACAAGTCAGCTTCTGCCAATGGGTTTTGATAAGTCTGTTCTACTGGGGAAATCAGAAGAATAAAGATAAATAGGCCGAATGTCGAAGGGTTAAAGAGTGAGAAAGAAAAAGAATTGTTGTTTTTTCAAAATTCCTTTCTTGTACTGAAATAAGGCTACAGGTTTAGCACTAATTTACCTTATCAAAATTTCAGCAACTTCTTATTTTTTATGTCAAATGTCAGAAGGCAAATGCATGCCATGTAAAATGCGACAAAGAAGCATATTTTACTGTGGGCAAATGTTTCATGTAAAAAAAGAGGCTTCAATATTTGACATCTGACCTTTGACATTCTTTTTATTTTGTTTGTCTTGCCCTTTGCCCTGTGCCTTGTGCCCTTTATCCTCTTTATTGATTCCCTGCCATCTCCAAAAACTCATTCCATAATACATCTTTGGGGGGATCTGCAATAATTTTGAGTTCTTCCTTCAAGACCGGATGAATAAACTCAATCTCCCGTGCATGAAGGCTAATTCCTCCACCCGGGTTTGATCTTCCAGAACCATATTTTAAATCTCCCTTAATAGGACAGCCTATTTTAGCCAGTTGACACCTGATTTGATGATGCCTGCCGGTATGAAGATCTATTTCAAGGAAAAAGTAGTTTTTTGTCCTACCCATTAACCTATAGCTTAAAGATGCCTCTTTAGATCCCTTTTTTGCAGTAGAATAAGCGAAAGATTTATTCAGATTTGGTTTTCGAACCAAGAAATGATCTAATCTTTCCTCCTCAATCGGGGGTTTATCAGATACTATGGCCCAATACTTTTTCTGAACCTTCTTCTCCTGGAATAATTTATTCATACGAGACAAGGCCTTGCTGGTTCTGGCAAAAACAACCACTCCACTAACTGGCCTGTCTAAGCGGTGAATTACTCCAAGAAAAACATTTCCGGGTTTTTTATAAAGATTTTTCAGGTACTCCTTTGTCTTAACATCCAGAGACTTATCGCCAGTTTTATCTCCCTGAACCAGATCAGAAACCGATTTATTCAGGGCAATTAAATGATTATCTTCATATAAGATATTAATACTGCTCATTTTCATTGGGAAAGTCATGCGATCTTACATCATCAATGTAACTTGTTACCGATCCGAGAATTTCCTGGTTCAGGTCATGATAGCGCCTCAGAAATCTTGGAGAAAACTCCTGTGTTAAACCCAGCATATCATGAAGCACTAAAATCTGGCCATCAACATCGGGGCCTGCACCAATACCAATAATCGGGATTTTTATTTCTTCTGCTACTTTCTTAGCAAGGCTGGCTGGAACCTTCTCAACAACAATTCCAAAACATCCTGCCTTTTCAAGTATTTGCGCATCTTCTAGAAGCTTATCAGCTTCATCCTCATCAGTGGCCCTTACAATATAGGTTCCAAATTTATGTATGGATTGTGGCATCAAGCCTAAATGTCCCATTACAGGAATCCCGGCAGATAATATCCTCTCAACTGACTCCAGAATTTCCTTTCCTCCCTCCATTTTTACTGCATGAGCACCTGTTTCTTTCATTATTCTTATTGCAGAGAATAAGGCTTCTTTTGAATTTCCCTGGTAGGTTCCAAATGGAAGATCAACAACAACCAATGCCCTGGTAACCGCTCTTACAACAGCTGATGCATGATATATCATCTCATTAAGGGTAATTGGGATGGTAGTTAAATGACCAGACATTACATTCGATGCAGAGTCTCCTACAAGAATTGCATCTATTTTTGCCTGATCAAGAATTCTGGCCAGAGTATAATCGTAAGCGGTAAGCATAGCGATTTTTTCCCCTCGTAGTTTCATCTCATTCAAAACATGAGTTGTTACCTTTCGAACTTGCTTATGAAGTGCCATAACTAATATTGTATGTTGGTAGATGTCTTTCCCGCAAAATTACAAATTTGAATTGTACAGCTACATAAATATGGGCTTTTTTACAAAAGAAATTTTTTCTATACTGTAAAACCTCCATTATTCCAATATTCCATTCTCTTCCATTATTTCCCAATCTTCTTCCAATTCTTCACCCTGCCTTTTTGTCACAAAAAGCAAATCAATATAGGAGCCACTTTAAGAAGCATGTGCCAAATTAACACTAAACTGGCAATTTTTTGAAGTGGCATAATGATTGTTTTATGAAAATCACTTAAAAGCATAACACAAATATTTAAATGACAATAAATTAATAAGAGATGAGTAAAATTATAGGTATAGATTTAGGTACTACCAATTCATGTGTTGCTGTAATGGAGGGAAATGAGCCAGTGGTAATACCTAATAGCGAGGGGAAGAGAACAACCCCTTCAATGGTTGCGTTTGTGGAAAATGGTGAAAGAAAGGTTGGAGATCCTGCAAAAAGACAGGCAATAACCAATCCGGTTAAAACCATTTATTCAATAAAAAGGTTTATGGGGGAAACATATCCTGCTATGTCAAAAGAGATAGCAAGAGTACCTTATGAAGTAATAAAAGGAGAAAACAATACTCCAAGGGTAAAAATAGATGACCGGAAATATTCTCCACAGGAAATTTCTGCAATGATACTGCAAAAAATGAAAAAAACTGCAGAAGATTACCTGGGTCAGGAAGTAACGGATGCTGTTATTACAGTGCCCGCTTATTTTAGCGACTCACAAAGACAAGCCACTAAAGAAGCAGGAGAAATAGCCGGATTAACCGTAAAACGAATTATTAACGAACCTACTGCTGCTTCCCTGGCTTATGGTTTAGATAAAAAAGGGGCAGATCAGAAAATTGCTGTTTTTGACCTTGGAGGTGGAACTTTTGATATTTCTATCCTGGAATTGGGAGATGGAGTTTTTGAAGTAAAATCAACAAATGGTGATACTCATCTTGGAGGAGATGATTTTGACCAGATAATAATTGATTGGCTTGCTGATGAATTTCAAAAAGATGAAAACATTAATTTAAGAAAAGATCCTATGGCCCTTCAAAGGCTGAAGGAAGCCGCAGAAAAAGCCAAGATTGAACTTTCAAGTGCCACTAGCACAGAAATAAATCTTCCGTATATCATGCCAGTGGATGGAATTCCAAAACACCTGGTAAAGACTTTAACACGGGCGCAATTTGAAAAATTATCAGACAAATTGATCAACGCTGTTATTGGCCCCTGTAAAAAGGCTTTAAGCGATTCCGGATTGAAGACTTCTGAAATAGATGAGGTTCTACTTGTTGGTGGATCCACACGTATTCCTGCGATTCAGGAAACAGTAAAAAAGTTTTTCGGGAAAGCTCCTTCAAAAGGTGTTAATGCTGATGAAGTAGTTGCTGTAGGAGCTGCTATTCAGGGTGGAGTCCTTACCGGTGAAGTAAAAGATGTTCTTCTTCTGGATGTAACACCTTTATCCCTTGGGATTGAAACACTGGGGAGTGTAATGACAAAACTTATTGAGTCCAATACTACAATACCAACAAAAAAGACAGAAACTTTTACCACAGCTGCCGACAATCAACCTTCTGTTGAAATCCATGTATTGCAGGGAGAGAGGCCAATGGCTACCGGGAATAAGACAATTGGAAGATTTCACCTGGATGGAATACCACCAGCACCGAGAGGAACTCCTCAGGTAGAAGTTTCTTTTGACATTGATGCCAATGGAATTTTAAATGTTTCAGCAAAAGATAAGGGTACCGGTAAGGAACAAAGTATAAGAATTGAGGCTTCATCGGGTTTAAGTGATGATGAAATCAACAAAATGAAAGAAGAAGCCAAAGCAAACGAAGAAGCAGATAAGTCTGCACGGGAAGAGATAGATAAAATAAATGCTGCGGACAGTCTTATTTTTCAAACTGAAAAACAATTGAAAGAATACGGAGATAAAATCCCTGCAGATAAAAAGGAACCAATAGAAAAAGCTCTTGGAGAACTGAAAGAAGCTCATAAAAATAAAGATATGGAAGCTATTGACAAGCATACAGCTGAGCTGAATACGGTATGGCAAGCTGCATCTGAAGAAATGTACAAAGCCACTCAGCAAGATGCGCAAGAAGCCCCATCTGACAACGACACTTCACAACAGGACCAAAATAAAGATGATGAAGTAACTGATGTCGATTTTGAAGAGGTTAAATAATATTTGAGTTTCACGAATAAAAATAAAGACCCGTTCTGATATTCAGGACGGGTTTTTATTTATTTTTACATTTTCACACTATAATTTAGTTTTAATAATAAACTCATGAAAATTAAATATTTATTTATTCTCATTCCCTTATTGGCATTCCAGGATCATTCATTTTGTCAGGAATTATCTGAAACTCAGGACACAGTTTATAATCAAATTGATGATATGGGACGGAAGCAAGGCCCATGGAGGAAATATTTCCAAAATGGCAAATTAAGATATAAAGGTCAGTTTGAAAATGACATTGCCATAGGAAAATTTGAACATTATTATGATGATGGAAATTTAAAAACCATTCTCCTCCATATGGATAAAAGTAATATATCAAAAGTCAAACATTATTATCAAAATGGAGAAATTGCTGCGGAGGGCGAATTCACAGGAAACAAGAAAAATGGTATATGGAAGTACTATTCATATTATGGGGCTTATCTTTCTTATGCTGAATCATACAAAGAAGGAGAAAAACATGGAGTATCAAAGAAATATTTTATGGATGGCAGTGTTACACAGGAGCTTTCATGGAAAAATGATAATAAAGAAGGAGCATGGAAAATCTGGTTTCCTAATGGCAAGCTGCAATTAAGCACTAACTTTGAAAATGGGAAACTCGACGGACCCTTTATAAATTACTATCCTGATGGGACAGAAGAAATAAGAGGATGGTATAAAAACGATCTTAGAATTGGTAAGTGGCAATATACTGAATTAGGTACAGGCAAAATAAAGGAAATAAACTACATTGATGGAATGCCTGAAAACCAGGAGGAAATTGATAAACAATTCGAAGAAAAAATGGTGGAATATGAAAAAAACAAAGGTCGTTTAAAAGATCCTGACCTGAATGATGTAAAGATTATCAAGCAATAGTGGCAAGTAACATCACATTATCAGAACTTAATCTACAAATCAAGGATAGACTTAAGAATTCTTTCCCGAAATCACAATGGGTCATTGCTGAAATCAACGAAATCAATGAAAATTCAAAAGGTCATTGCTATTTGGAACTCATTGAGAAAGACACGCAAACAGACTACATTATAGCAAGAGCAAGGGCCACCATATGGGCATATACATATCGACTATTGAAGCCCTATTTTGAAACTACATCAAATACAAAACTCCAGTCCGGATTAAAGGTCTTGATCCAGGCAAAGGTAGAGTTCCATGAATTGTATGGTTACTCTTTAAACATTAAAGACATTGATCCGGCTTATACTTTAGGTGACCTGGCAAGATTAAAAATGGAAACCATCATTAAACTAAAAGAAGATGGAGTATTCCAAATGAATAAAGAACTCCCGAAACCATATTTTCCCTCAAAAATCGCTATAATATCATCCAAAAATGCCGCCGGGTACCAGGATTTTATACACCAGCTGCAGCACAACCCATTTGGGTATGTATTTTACACTAAGCTTTTTCCTGCCATAGTACAAGGAAATGATTCTCCCGGATCAATTATTCATTCCCTCGATGAAATTAACAGACATATCTCCTTTTTCGATCTGCTTGTTGTAATCAGGGGTGGGGGATCTCAAACTGACCTGAATAGTTTTAATAATTATTTGTTGAGTAGCAATATTGCGCAATTTCCAATTCCTGTAATAACCGGAATAGGTCATGAAAAAGATGAATCAGTTTGCGATATGGTTGCACATCATAGTTTTAAAACACCAACAGCTGTCGCTGAGTACCTGATAAACTCCTGTCAGAATCTTGAAACTTATACACAGGAAACAAGGAACAATATCATTGCCGGAATAACTCAAATTCTTGAAAATGAAAAAAAATATCTTGACCTGAAAGGAAGTCAACTGATTCCCCTTCTGATGAGTTCTCTTTTAAAGGAGTCTCGCCATCTAAGCCAACTCGCAGGCAAAGCCCGCCATACTTTTGGGCGGGCAGTTCATAATAAACATGAAAAATTAACAGAATACAAAGGTCAATTCAATTTCCTTCTGAAAGAATTTCTTTTGAATTTCAAACATAAAACATCCTCAAGCTTAAAAAATATAAGGGATACCCTAAGACAAAAAATAAATGACAGTCATCATCAAATATCAATTGCTGAAAAAACAATGCAGTTACTTGACCCAGCTAATATTTTAATGCGGGGCTACAGTATTACATATTGCGATGGAGAAATTATTAAGAATTCTAAAAACTTAGAAAAAGGAAAGACCATCATCACAAAATACGCTCAGGGAGAAAGTGAGAGCAAAATTTCAAGAATTAAATAAAAAGCCAAACTAAACATATTATATCACGTATTATATCAAAGAATTGTCAGTAAATCACAAATGTATAGAATGACTCAGAGAATTTATTGCTTAATAATAGCTGTACTTCTAAACCTGAACCTTCAGGTGGTTGAAGGCCAGAAGCATATTATTGATTCTATTGAGTCGCACCTGTCCATGCAGAATGATAGTCAAAAAGTTCGAATGCATATTGAACTTTCGAGGCTTTACTATGGATCTTCTGTGATTTCCAGTATGCAACATGCTAAGAGTGCATATGATCTAAGCGAAAAAAATAATTTCATTTGGGGAATTGCAGATGCAGAGAATTGGATGGGAAATGTTTATTCCATGCTCACAGACTATAACAATGCAATGGATAATTATCTAAAGTCTCTGGCAAAAAGAGAACTAATTGGAGATGAAATTGGGATTGCATCTTCTTATAATAACATTGCCATATTGTATTCTGAATACTCTGATTTTGAAAAAGCCATAGAGTATCTTTATAAAGCATATGAAATCAGTGAAGCTAATATGGATGAAGAAAGCATGGGCATTAATATGAATAATCTTTCGGTAATGTATATGGAAATTAAAGATTATGAGAATGCTCTTAAATGTGGAATGGAAGCACTTAGAATCAATGAGAAACTTAATCTTACAGAAGGAATTGCTAACATCAGCACCAATTTAGGCGATTTTTACAAATTCATGAATCAGTATGAAAGGGCCAAAGAATACCAGAGAAAAGCATTAAATCTTTATCTGGAATTAGATAAACTGGATGGAATAATTATTGCAAAAACAAGCATTGCTGAAATACTCATATTGGAGAATAATTTGTCACAGGCAGAGCTCTTACTAAATGAAGCCCTTGAAAATTCTAATCAGCTGGGGGCAAAAAACCTTATATCTCTCGTACACAACAATCTTGCACAGTTATATGAATTGAACCATAAATTTGAAAAAGCCCTCTTTCACTTTAACATTTATCATCAACTTCAGGATAGTATCTTTGAAAAAAATAAGGCTAATGTAATTTTTGAAAAGCAGATGATTTTCGAAACAGAAAATCAATTGAAAGAAATTGAATTGTTGGAAAAAGATAAGTCACTGCAAAGGATAGAAATCACCAAACAGAAATATATTGGAATTTTCATCATTATCATATCAGGATTTTTATTTGCAATAATTATTTTATCAGGCCTGTTTGTGCAGGATCGTAATAAGAATTCAGCTTTGATCCAGACTAAGAATATTGAGTTGTATTACTCGAATAAACAAATTGAAGAGTCCAGGATGGAACTTATGACACTTAACAACGCAAAAGACAAGTTCTTTTCAATTATTGCTCATGACCTCATCAATCCTTTTAATTCTTTTATAGGCCTTTCTGAGATTCTCTATTCAAACATTGATAAACTGTCTGATTCTGAAATAAAAAAGTATTCATCATGGATTCACACTTCAGCAAAAAATCTTTTCCACCTGGTGCAAAATTTATTACACTGGTCAAGAAGCCAGGTAGGGAAACTCAATAACAGTCCAAAATACCTGGACTTACAAGAATTAGTTCAGGATCTTATTACCTTATCGGAGTCTCAGATACGGGAAAAGGATATTGTAATTACCGCAAATATTACTAAAGACACAAAAGTATATGCTGATCCTGATATCCTTTCAAGCATTTTAAGGAATCTGATTGGAAATGCCATTAAATTCTCTCATCCGGGAGGAAAGATTTCTATTCAAACCGTGGAAGTTGGTCCTCTTCTTAAATTGTCCGTAGAAGATTCAGGAGTAGGGATAAAAAATAAAGATCTTAAGAAACTTTTTTCCCTGAAAGAAAACTTTTCCTCACGAGGCACTAACAATGAAGAAGGGACTGGCCTGGGGTTAATACTGTGTAAAGAATTTGTTGAAAAAATTGGTGGAGCTTTAAGCATTAAAAGCCGGGAAGGAAAAGGGAGTATCTTTTCTTTCACAATTCCAACAATTCCAATGCCTGTTTAGTTTTTTTGAATTCTATGAAACTAAAAATAAAATATCTGTTGATTCTTGGGATTTTGATTTTCCAGCCATTCTATACCAATGGAAATCCTGTGCAGTCAGATAGTATTTTAAAGCTTCTTAGCTCGGTAGATGACTCAATAAAGATAGTATTACTATCTCAGCTGACAGGGGAATATAAAACATCTTCCCTGGAAAAATGTCTTGAGTATGAAAACCAATCATTATTCATTGCTGAGTTATCGAACAGGACAGATTGGATGGCAAAGGCTTATTTGAGGATTGGGAAGTTATATCACAATACAGAAATGTATTCAGAAGCAATTAATGAATATGTTAAGGCACAGTCACTGGCGGAACAAATCAGAGACTCGATACTGATTGGGTATATCTACCATGAATTAGGTAAATCCTATCTTAATAACGGGCAAACTCAAGAAAGCTTATCAAGTTTCAAGCAAGCAAATCATATAGCAAAATTAAAGAAGGATACTTTAAGCCAGATTCTAAATTATATAAGTATCGCCGAATTATTCCTATCCCTTGATAATAATGAAGAAGCCCTAATTTATCTGCATCAATGTATTCCATGCATTCAAGATGTCAGGAACTACAAGTATTATGTGAAAATCCTTTTGTACATAACTAAAATAGAAATTAATGCAAAAAATTTCACAGCTGCCAGAGAAAATCTTACTCAAGCTTCTGTACTGGCCCAAGAAGCCGGCTTGAATTATGAAACTGCCAATATTCTTTATTACCTTGGTTTAAATTTTACCGGGGAGGATAATGTAAACCTTGGCATGCAACACTTTAACCTGGCATTAGAGCTGGCAAATAAATACCACTTTACAGATCTTATTATAAAAAATGAACAAGAATTATCTGTACTTCTTGAAAATAATGGAAATTTTGCTCAAGCACTATCCTACCAAAAACATATTTACCAATTAAAAGATTCTTTGAGGATTCAGCATCGGAATCAAAAAATGTCTTTTTTGGATATGAAATATGATTCAGAAAAAAAAGAAAAGGATATTGTGCTGCTAAAAAAGGAAGACGCAATTCAAGATGCCTCACTGAGTAAGCAAAAACGTTTACGATTCTATTTTTTGTTTGTATGCATAATTCTAATAGTTGGTGCGGGTTTTAGTATCAGAGCAAATTTCATCAAACAAAGAATGACAAGTATTCTCAATCAGAAAAAGAAACTCCTTGAAAAAACTCAGGAAGATCTATTGAAAGCTAAACAAAAGTTGCAAAACCTGGACGATACAAAAAACAAGCTTTTTTCTATAATGGCCCATGACCTGATTAATCCGTTTAATGCTCTCTTAGGGTTCGCCTCTCTATTGGAGGAAGAGTCTAACCATTTGAATAAAAACGAAATAAAAGAATATAGTGCTGTGATTCACCAGACTGCCAACAATCTTTATTCTTTGCTTGAGAATCTTTTACAATGGAGTCAAAGTCAGACAGGTAAGATCATTACACGAAAAGAGATGATAAACATTTCAGAGCTTGTCAAATCAGTTGTAAATCTATTTCAGGTAATGGTCGATAAAAAAGAAATTACCATAAATTCAAGTGTGGATAAAAACTGTCTTGCCTTTGCAGATTATGATTTGATATCAGCAGCAGTTAGAAATCTGGTACAAAATGCAATTAAATTTTCTCCTTCAGGAAGCAAGATTCACTTGAGTGTTTCCTGTAAACGAGGCAAAGCTATTATAGTTATTGCTGATGAAGGAATTGGAATTCAAAAAGAAGATCAGGAGAAGCTATTTCGCCCTGATGAACATATAAGTACTCAAGGAACATCAAATGAGACTGGCGCAGGACTGGGCCTGATAATTGCACAAGAATTTATTATTTTAAACGAAGGACTCATTGATCTGGAAAGCAGTCCAGGGGTAGGAAGTACCTTTACCATAACATTACCGGGAAGCGATAAATCAATTAAATAGCCCACGGCAGAATTTCAGAACATTTATTATGTGAAAATGGGAAAATACTTCCCAATACTTTCAAGAGAAAAAAGAAGTAGGATGATTCAATAAGGATGACTAATTTTAACCAATTAATAATCTCTTTACCATGGCAAAAAAAGAATTGAAATATGGCGAAGCCATGCAAGAAATGGAAGAAATCCTTAGCAGGATTGAAAATGAAGAATTAGACGTAGATGAACTTTCTTCTACTGTAAAAAGAGTTTCATTCCTGGTTAAGGTTTGCCGCGACAAGCTATATAAAACCGAAGCTGAGGTTGAAAAGATCCTCAAAGAAATGAACGACGAGGGTAATGATTAATGTCTAATGATTAATGTCTAATGATTATTGAATAATGTATCCTGGAATTCTTTGATTTGTAGAATTTGTGATTTCTATTCCAAATGAGGAATTCAACCTTCAACTATTCAACTATTCAACTATTCAACTATTTTTCCCTGATTGCATCTTATGTGGTTTCAGCATATATTCCGGGGCTAATAGTTTATCCAGTTCTTTCTTTGTAAGTAGCTTTTTTTCCAAAACCAACTCATAGACTCCCCGATTTTGTTCTAAGGCTTCCCTTGCAAGCACGGTGCTTGTTTCATAACCCAGAACAGGGTTTAATGCTGTTACCAAACCAATGCTATTTTCAACCTGTTTTCTACAATGGTCTTCATTGGCAGTAATTCCAACAATGCAACGTGATCTAAGTGTAGCCATTCCACTCTTAAGCATTTCAATGGATTCAAATAAACTCTGAACAATTACCGGCTCCATTACATTCAACTCAAGCTGTCCAGCTTCTGCACCCATACTCACTGTAAGATCGTTTCCAATTACTTTAAATGCAATTTGATTCACCACCTCAGGAATTACCGGGTTTACTTTCCCCGGCATTATTGAAGAGCCAGGTTGCATAGCTGGCAAGTTTATTTCATTGAAACCTGTTCTCGGACCAGATGACAATAGTCTTAAATCGTTTGATATTTTTGAAAGTTTTATGGCAAGTCTTTTAATTGCAGATGAATACATCACAAAAGATCCGGTATCCTGTGTTGCTTCAACCAGATTATCCGCATTGACTACCGGCATTTTTGTTATATTTCTCAAGTGCTTAATTACTGTTACAGAATATTCCGGATCAGAATTTATGCCTGTGCCTATTGCTGTAGCACCCATATTCAACTCAAGAAATAAATTGGCATTTTCACTAAGCCTATCAACCTCTTCATCAAGTGTGGCAGCATAGGCTTCGAATGATTGTCCAAGAGTCATTGGAACGGCATCCTGCAACTGGGTACGGCCCATCTTAATGATATTTGAAAATTCAATTGCTTTCTTTCGGAAAGCCCCAATAAGCTTTTCCAGTTCAGTCAGTAGTGCATCATTGCTATAAATCAATGCCAGTTTAATTCCTGTTGGATATGCATCGTTAGTAGATTGAGACAGGTTTACATGATTGTTTGGATGACAGTATTGATATTGGCCCTTTTCATAACCCATGATCTCCAGTGCCCTGTTTGCAATAACCTCATTGGTATTCATATTAGTGGATGTTCCTGCTCCTCCTTGTATCATATCCACAACAAAGTGAAACTGATACCTTCCTGAAATAATTTCATCACAGGATTGCATAATTGCATTAAATACAGATTCATCCAACAATCCAAGATCATAATTAGCCATTGCAGCAGCTTTTTTTACCATCACCAACGACTGTATCAGTTTAGGATAAAAATTAAGCCTTACTCCTGAGATATTAAAGTTCTCAATGGCCCTCAAAGTTTGAATTCCAAAATAACTTTCAAAAGGGACATCACGTTCTCCCAGCAAATCATGTTCCTTCCTGCTTCTGCCAGATTCATATTGAGCAGCAGAATTCATGATTCGTTGGTTGGCAAATTTCATTCGCCTGGAGATAACACGAATAATATTGGAAAAGATCTTCACTGCCTGGGGACCTTTATCGGTAAAATAATCCTTCATCAGGATAAAAACCCTGGTGTCTGACACCACCCTGGCAGAAGTAGAATGAAGACTGCTTTCAGTCCAGGAACCCTCACCAAGAAAATCTCCTGAATAAAAAGTAGCAAGTCGCTTTTCCTGCCCTGACTCAGTAGTCTTAAACAATTCTACTTGCCCTTTATAAATAATAAACAAATCCTTTCTTGGCTTATTCTCCTCAAAAAGAAGGTCTCCAGGTTTATGTGATTCCTCCTTTAAACTTTTAGCTAAAACTGAAAGTTCATGGTCATTCAAGCCTGAAAAAAGAACCATATATTTAATAAAGCTCTCTATATTCACTATTTTCATAATCAAAGATATTTTGCTAACATATTCAGCAGATCTGAAGGCTTTATAGGTTTAGATATATAATCATCACACCCGGCATCGAGAGATTTTTCTTTATCCCTACTCATTGCAAAGGCTGTTTGTGCAATTACAGGAATGCCTTCCCTCATTTTCTTCATTAAACCTGTGGCCTCATAACCATCCATTTCAGGAATTTGAATATCCATAAGAACCAAATCAATATGCTTCCTTTTTTTCTTAAACATTTCAACGGCCTTTACCCCTGTGTCGGCCCAGAACAATTTTACTTTGGTTCTTGACAGCACTGCCCTTATAAATTCGAAGTTTGAAAGATTGTCTTCTACAACTAACACTCCCTTGTTCTTAAAAGAATACTCCATATCTGACCTGGTCAGTACTTTATTTTCCTCGAAAGGTTCATCCTTAGCCGGTTTAAAGGGGATCTTAAAATAAAACTCTGAACCTTTACCAATCTGTGACTCAACCCAAATATCTCCACCCATAAGATCAACCAGGCTTTTGGAAACAGGAAGGCCCAATCCTGTACCACCATATTTCCTGATAGAAGAATCATCCATTTGTCTGAATCTGTCAAACACCAATTCAATATTTTCAGAAGAAATTCCAATACCAGTATCCTTCACAAAAAATTTAATGTCTCGTTCCTTCTCAACTGCACAACCCCAGGCAATAATTCCCTTTTCGGTAAATTTCACAGCGTTACCAATAATATTCGAGAGTATTTGGCGTAACCTGAATTCATCGCTTTTAATAATCAGATCAGGGTCAATAGAGGCATCCATTACTAATTTTATAGGCTTTCCAAGTTTCTTGATCTCCTCTTCGAAATATCTTTGCAACTCACGCATTATTTCGTGTGGCCTGCATAAATCTTCAGCTATAGTAGTTTGGCCTGCCTCAATCTTTGCCAGATCGATAATATCATCTATAAGATTTGAAAGTATACTACAACTGTTATTAATAATATTGAAATACTCTTCCCTTTCAGGGCCTTGTATATTTGTAGTTCGCAGAAGTTCCGAAAAACCGACTATGGCATTCATTGGTGTACGGATCTCATGCGACATATTCGCAAGAAATGCAGTCTTTAATCTATCTGATTCTTCAGCCTTATCCTTTGCTTCGTGCAATTCAGAAATAGTTCTATTTCTATCAGTGATGTCAGAACAAATGGCAATTATGCCACTTCTTTCGTCAGTCGACTTAATTAACCTGGTCCTGACTTCAACATATCTGGTCTTACCACTGGAGTGCTTAAAACGTATCTCAAAAGGAGCAAGTTCCTTTCCAGCAATTATTCTACTAAAATGGTCTCTGACTTTTCCTCTTTGATCCTCATCCAAACCAGGAGTCTCAATAACCTTATTATTCAAATAATCCTCTTTCTCATAACCCACAATATGTAAAAAGGAATCATTAATATCCAAAATAATACCATGGTAATCCATAATTAATACTCCATTTGGAGATGAATAGACAATACCTTTGTACTTCTCTTCAGAATTTCTCAGGTCTGTTTCGCTCTTAACCCTTTCTGTCACATCAGTTACAAGGTTTAATGTGGCTGGTTTTCCATTCCACATAATCGTAAACCCAGAATTTTCTATTGCAACATATTCTCCATCCTTTGATATTACTCTGAATGTATATTTTTCAGAAATATCATCTCCGGATAATCTCCTTTGGTAAATATTATTTACAGTTTCTCTGTCATCCGGATGAATAAATTCTATGAAAGAACTTGTCATAAGTTTTTCAAGCGAAGTGTTGAAGAAACCAACTATTTGTGGATCAGCATACTTGATCTTGCCATCCTGAAGAATCACTAATCCTTCTTTAGCATTTTCAACAAGTAAATCTCTGTATTGGTTTCTGATTTTAGCGAATTCAGAATTATCCGATTCATTTTGTCTGACAAATTTCAGTCTTCTGAAATTACTTACATATCGTTTTAGTTTAGCTGTATCCTTTAATTCACAATAATCCCAGATATTTTTACTGAAAATTTCAGGTTCTGTGTTTCCCTCCTGTACAAGTATAATTACCGGGATATATCGTACACCCCATGAAAAAATCTTCAATATTTTCTCAAATCCCGACTCAATACCTTTATCTAAAAGGATCAGGTCGTAACTATCTGATAAAAGTATATCAGGTAGGGGCTCTGGAAACTCTCTTGTATAAAATTCCCATGTTACATCAGGAATCTGAATGTTATCCTGAATTAAATCCTGACTTATCCTATCCTTTAATAGAACTAGAACTTTAAAACCTTTTAAACTTCCACTCAAAACTCTTTTCTTTTAGTCAACTCGAATAAAAATTTGCTTATTTCCAACAAAGTCATTCTTTATAATACTCAATAAACCCCATATTACAATGCTTATCCTCAAGATATTAGCAGCTGGGAACCTATTAAAAAACAAAGCTGAAAGTTAAGAAATTATTGGGATTAATTTATCAATCAG
>JAYEGO010000033.1:0-5940 GCA_034659155.1 Bacteroidota bacterium
AGCTCCAAGATTTCCTGAAGAATTGGTCCCTTCCAGTTCTATCGAATAAGATTGTAATTTGTTTGGTACAATCTGCAGATTGCAATCAAGGGTCAATGCCGATGTGTCCGATACTTGCTGCTGCCCCATCTCCGTAAAATAAAGATCTACATGTCTTATCATTGTTAAACCAGACAGGTGATTCCTGGTCTGTTCAACATTGGTTAGATTATATAAATCATCGCTGTACAAATAATTTAAACGAAGTACAACATCATAAATGAGAGAGGATCGTTCATTAGACTGAATGAAGTTAAAACCTTTATATGAGATAGTATCCAAACCCTTATAATAATTCGTTGGATCTTTTAAAGCTTCAGAAGGATCATAATCCAGAAAAATAAAGATCTTACCTATCTTATACCTGTGAAATGGAACCTCTTCAATCTCATTGTTTGGAAGACGTACTGTCTTTGGTCTTACATGAATAGTAAGGTCAATTGTTTTTGCCTCCCGTGTACTATCCGCTTCAAAATAAATAAAGTCCTTTCTGAATCTGTAAAATCCTTTATCTTTTAACAGGTATTCAATTCTATCTCTCTCATTATCTATGCTTTTCACTTGATATATCTCTCCAGGTACCAGATGTGAACTTAAAGAATCTGCCAAAATATAAGGTTTAAGCACAGGGTCGTCAATAATATAACTGATCTTTCCAATCTTATAAGGTTCCTGTAGGTCAATAGAATATTCTGAAATTGCTTTTTGTTTGGAATAAAATACGCTATCCTCAACTATTGCATCAAAATAGCCCTTTGTATTAAGAAAGGATTTCATCTGAAATATAGTTTTTTGGTTCTCCGAGATGTCAAATATTACCGGAGGCTCCCCGGTTTTTCTTAACCAGGGATGAATTCCTTTGTCCTTGTCGATATTTGATAAATTATAAAGTCCCAGGTGAAAACGAATCCCCACAATTTTATTGTTGGATTTTTGTTTAATATTAGCTTTCAAATCCTTTTTGTCCACCTTTTTTTTCTCACTGAGAATCACCTTGTTTTTTTGAAGAATGAATTTCTCCTGAGGTACATATTTGGTGGGATTACAGGCTGAAAATATTAATAACAAAAGAAAAGAAAAACCGGACAACCCGGAAAGCTTGTTTTTATATCTTATAAATATTTCCAACTTTTGTAATTATATAAAAGATGACTCGGGCAAATATAAGAATAATTGACATGCTCAGTAAAGCAAAAATCAAATATCTAAACTCCTTAAAAGCTAACAAAGGTCGTACCAAATCAGGTTGCTTTATGATAGAAGGAGATAAAATGGTACAGGATATTCTACAATCAAACTGGACAATCACAGAACTATATGCCCAAAATCATTGGCTGGAAAAACTTATAGCTTCAGACAGAAATAAAATTGGAAAGATAGTTGAGATAAGTTTTGGGGAAATGAAAAAAGTGAGCAGTTTAATTAGTCCTCACAATGTCATTGCTGTTGTTAAAATTCCTGAGCCAGATAATAATGCTGATCCTCCTGCCAATGACTTAAGCATTGCACTTGACCGCATTCAGGATCCAGGTAACCTGGGCACCATCATTCGCACTGCAGCGTGGTTTGGAATTGAAAATGTGTATTGTTCAATAGATAGTGTGGATGTATACAATCCCAAAGTGATTCAATCTACCATGAGTGCCCTGCTTAAGGTAAATGTGAGGTATATAGATCTGTTAAATTTAATGAATTGGTATATTGAAAACTCACTTCCTGTTTATGGAACCTTTATTAATGGAAAGGATATGTTTCGGGGAAATTTACATTCTGAAGGGTTAATTTTAATGGGGAATGAATCCAGCGGAATTTCATCTTTGCTTCAGGAAAGTGTAACTCATCGAATTGCAATCCCCCATTATCCGGCAAGTCAAAACAGCAGAATTGAGTCATTAAATGTGGCCTCTGCCACAGCTATTGTCTGTGCTGAATTCCGAAGAAGGACATAAGAATGAAATGTTGGAATGTCGTGCCGAAGGCACGCCTTTGGCGGAATATTGGAAGAATGTCCCGAAATTTTTTCTCGTTTTACGAAAGAATGATGGAACACAAAACAATCTTAAACTCTCTTGAACTCGGAACATGAAACTCAAAATACGAAACACGGAACTCTTTGAACTCATCACCCCATTTCATATTTTTAAAGCCTGGATTTGTTGAATACCGCTTCGGCACATCTTACTCCATCTATAGCAGATGAGACAATGCCTCCTGAATAACCTGCACCTTCGCCACAGGGGAACAAATTATTTACCTGGAGGTGTGCAAGTGTTTGAGGATCTCTGGGGATTCGAACAGGAGAAGAAGTTCTGGATTCAAGCCCTGTTATTATTGCATCCTTAGTTAAAAAGCCCTTCATCTTTTTACCAAAATCCAGAAAAGCATGTTTCAAAGGATTTTGTATGATTCCTGGAAGCCATTCATGCATTGGAGAGCTTACCAATCCGGCCAGATATGAATTTGCCGGTAAAGACCCGGAAAAACGTCCTTCCAAAAAGTCCCCCAATCTTTGAGCTGGAGCCATTACCTGAGAACCCGATTCTTCAAATGCCTTTCTTTCCAGCTCCATTTGAAAATTCAAGCCATGAAGTTTCTTGCCGGCTTCAGATCTCCCCCAATCTCCAGGGCCAATTTCTACTACAATTCCTGAATTTGCAAACGGAGTATTCCTTCCCGAAGAGGACATTCCATTCACAACCATTTCATTTTCTGAAGTCATTGAAGGAATAATATATCCCCCCGGGCACATGCAGAATGAATATACACCTCTTCCCTCAACGCGGGTACTTAATCTATACTCAGCTGAAGGAAGATAAGCCATTTGATCATCATTATGGTATTGAATGGAGTTAATGAGTTCCTGAGGATGTTCAACTCTAACTCCGAGAGCAAAAGATTTCTCTTCCAGTAAAATTCCTTTCTGTGATAATAATAGATAAATATCGCGTGCAGAGTGGCCGGTAGCCAGGATAAGTTCACGAACAGGAATACGTTCTCCTGTTTGCAAAACTGCTTCCTTAATCTTTCCCGAGGAAAGAACCATATCTGTTAATCTGCACCCAAACCTGATCTCTCCGCCATGATCAATTATGCTCTTTCTAATATTCTCAATAACGGAAGGTAGTCGGTCAGAGCCAATATGAGGATGAGCATCAAACAATATCTCCTCCTGTGCGCCATGAAAATGCAATACCCTCAATATTTTATCCACATCGCCTCTTTTTTTCGATCGTGTGTATAACTTACCATCTGAGAATGTGCCTGCTCCTCCCTCTCCGAAACAATAATTTGAGTCACCATCAATCTTTTTTTCACGAACTAATTTTGCAATATCCATTTTTCGTTCGTGAATATCCACACCCCTCTCAATTAATATTGGCTTCATACCCAACTCTATTAATCTTAATGCGGCAAAAAGACCGGCCGGACCAGTGCCTATGATTAAGACCTCTGAGCTCCCCGAAACATTTTTATAGGGTGGAAAAAATTCTGATGGACTGACGGGAACTTTTCCGAAAACAGCCTCAAGACTGAGGTGCACAATAACTTTATGTTTTCGTGCGTCTATTGACCTCTTTTGAATATTCAATTTTCTGATTTCAGAAGGCGAAATCCTTAACTTTGATGCCACAACTGATTTCAAAGCCTTATCTGAAAAGGCTACCCTGGGTCTGAGGCTCAAATTAAGAATCTTGTTCATGATCAATGCCCGAAAAAAAATTTACAAACAGCTTTCGCAGACAGGCCTCAGAAACATGCACTACTCAAAATGAAAAGACAATATCCACATCCTTGATTTCAGCTTGTCTATAGAGTTAACATAGTACTCATAAACTGGAACCGGTTCATCAACAAGAACATTTCTTGAACCAATGGAATACTTCAACTCTGTTGAAAATTTGAAATATAAAAGAAAGAAATCTATTCCAAATCCAACTTCAGTATACATATCTGATCTCTTCAGTCGTACATAATTCTGTTTTTCCAGATCATATTCCTTCTTTGCAGCCAGATCAAGCCGGTAATTTAACCCAGCTATCAAATATGGCCTGAAATTATTTATCCTTTCTGATTTATACTTGATTATAAGCGGAAACTCAAGAAAGGATGATTCAATCTTTTGATTCTTACTGAATACTTCACCGCTATATTTATCATAATAATGAATAGTCCGCTGGCCAAAACTAATCCCAGGTAAAAACCTGAGATTCATATGCTTATTTAAGCGCAAACTGGAAACAACATTGATATTAAAGCCCGGGTGTAACACAGTGGCGTTTGGAATAATTGCACTATCAACTGCTGTCTTGGAAGGATACAGGGCAAAATCCAGGGTATTCAGTCCAACTGTAAACCCAAAATGAATGGTCTTCATGTCATACACAGAATTGTTCTTAACCTTTTGCTTCTGAGAAAAGGCCAGCCATGGGACCAGTAGTAATATGAATAGAATTTTTATTTTCAAAGCAGATTATTTCTCATGAACAATTAACTACAAATCGGGCATATTATTGTGATTCTCTCTTACTCCTGTGTATAAACTTGCCACACCAAAACTCAATCGTTTGAATGAAAGTTCCGAAAAACCTGCATTCCCAAGGCGGCAGAGAAATTCATCTCCGTCGGGGAAAGCCTCAACTGACTCTGGCAAATAAGTATAGGCGGATTCATCCTTCGAGATGATTTTTCCGATTTTAGGAAGGACCTTAAAGAAATAAAAATTGTAGATCTGCTTGAAAGGGAATAATGCTGGTTGTGAGAACTCAAGAATAACAAAGGCTCCCCCCGGTTTTAAAACCCTGAACATCTCATTGAGTCCTTTTTGAAGATTTTCAAAGTTTCTTACACCAAAAGCAACCGTCAGAGCATCAAAGCTAATATCCTCAAAAGGTATTTCTTCAGAATCGCCTTGAATCAGTTCAATTTTGTCCAGGAGTCTTTTCTTTTTCAACTTTTCTCTACCCTTACTAAGCATTCCTTCTGAAATGTCAATTCCAATAACCTTTTCAGGTTTAAGCCGAAGTACAGCTATTGCCAGGTCCCCGGTTCCGGTAGCCAGGTCAAGTATTTTTTTTGGTTGAAATGGCTTCAATATCCGTACAGCCTTTCTTCTCCAGAGTTTATCTATCCCCAGCGATAAGAAATGATTTAAAAAATCATATTTAGGTGCAATCTGGTCAAACATTTCCTCAACCTGCACCTTCTTTCCGGATTCAGAATTCTTATAGGGATTTACCACAGTATTTAAAAATCATTTATTCTTCAAGATGTTTTTCCAGGCTGCCGATGTAAGCTTTCTTCATGTCACATACAAAACCATATGATAGATCATCTATTCTTACCTCCCCTTTAGTAACATGCCCTAATGCCGAAAAGGGAACATTTTGTTTCAGCATATAATCAATAAATTCGGTTTCGCGTGTTGGTGTAACAGTTACTACAGCCCTTCCCTGAGATTCGCCAAATAAAAATGCATCTCTTCTGATTTCAGCATCTGTAGTAATATCAAAACCGAGACATTTAGGCATCCCTGATTCAAAAAGTGAAACAAATAATCCTCCTTCTGAAATATCATGGGCAGACATCACCAGGCTAAAACTAATCAAGTCTCGTAAAACACTTTGCATTTGGTGTTCTTCATCAAGGTCAAAGTATGGCACTGGAGATTTTTCAATATTGTGCCAGGAGACTAGATATTCTGAAGAAGCAATATCATTTCTGGATTGTCCAATAAGATATATCATACTCCCCTTTGCCTTAAAAGCCATACTCATCTGATTATTTTTTTCCTTAAGTAATCCAAGCATCCCGATAGTTGGGGTAGGAAATACAGGAACTACTTCATCACCAATGGAAGTCTGGTTATAAAAACTCACGTTCCCTCCGGTTACAGGGGTCCCA
>JAYEGO010000034.1:0-5934 GCA_034659155.1 Bacteroidota bacterium
TTGAAGAATTTCAGGCATTTATATGAAGATAAAATACAAAAACAAAAAGTCTTTGAATCAGGTTTTGATATAGCTTCTGCAGTTGCAGAGTCATGTGAATTTGTGGACAGGGACCCAATTATTTAATTTACTCAAATACGGAAAGTATTTAACTCATTTAAATATGGAGAAAAAAGTAACATTTACCATTGACAACAAGGAATGTACAGCAACTGCAGGAAGTTTCATTGTAGATGCAGCGAGGAAAAACGGAATATATATTCCAACTCTCTGTAATTATGATGGGGTTATGCCTGCAGGATCATGCCGGGTATGTACTGTTAAGGTAAACAAGCGGCATCTTACAGCCTGCACCACACCGGTTGCTGAAGGAATGGAGATAGAAGTGGATACTGCAGAACTGAATGATTTGAGAAATGCGGTGGTTGAACTTCTTTTTACCGAAGGCAATCATTTTTGCCCTGCCTGTGAAAAAAGTGGGGATTGTGAGCTCCAGGCTCTTGCCTATCGCTTTCAAATTATGGCTCCGAGATTCCCATTTCAGTATAATGAAAGAGATATTGATGCCAGTCACCCAAAAATTTATCACGATCACAACAGGTGCATACTTTGTAAACGATGTATCAGAGCCGTGAAGGATAAAGATGGCAAGAGTATTTTTGCATTTAACATGCGGGCTAAAAAGGTAAGAATTAAGCTCGATGACAAATTGGGAGAAACTCTTTCTGATGAATTGGCTCTCAAAGCAATGGAGGTTTGTCCGGTAGGTTCCATACTAGTCAAAGAAATAGGCTTTAAAACACCAATCGGAAAACGAAAATTTGATAAAATTCCCATTGGAACTCAAGAAACTACAGAACAAATATCACATAAGGAGGAGCATCATGAGTAAACCGGTTATAGCTACTGCCTCATTGGCAGGATGTTTTGGCTGCCATATGTCATTTCTTGACATAGATGAACGTTTTTTGGATCTTATTGAACTGGTGGAGTTCAATAAATCACCCATTGACGATATCAAAAACTTCACCAAGGATTGCGATATTGGCCTAATTGAAGGAGGATGTTGCAATACCGAGAACATTCATGTACTGAAAGAATTCAGAAAAAAATGTAAGATCCTGGTTTCATTTGGGGAATGTGCCATTATGGGAGGATTACCAGCTATGCGGAATGATATTCCCGTAAAAGAATGCCTGGAAGAAGCTTATCTTTCTGGCCCCACTACGGTAAATGAAGATAAAATACTCCCAAATGACGAAGAGTTACCCATGATTTTAGACAGGGTATATCCATGTCATGAGATTGTTAAAATGGACTATCATCTGCCAGGATGCCCTCCAACCGCAGACATGATTTGGATTGTATTACATGCCTTGATACTCGATGTGAATATTGAGTTACCATATGAAGTGATTAAATACGATTAATAAAAGAAAAAGATAAAATGCAAAGAAAAATAACCATAGAACCGGTTACCAGGGTTGAAGGTCACGGAAAAGTCACTATACATATGGATGATGACAACCAGGTAGTTCAAAGCAGGCTGCACATAGTAGAGTTCAGGGGCTTTGAAAGATTCGTCCAGGGACGGCCCTATTGGGAGGCACCTGTATTGGTCCAGAGATTATGTGGAATTTGTCCGGTTAGCCACCACCTTGCGGCAGCCAAAGCACTTGATGTTATTATTGGAGCAGGAACAGGGGACGGATTAACACCTACAGGTGAGAAAATGAGAAGGTTGATGCATTACGGACAGATTTTTCAGTCACATGCCCTCCATTTTTTCCATCTGGCATCGCCTGATTTATTATTTGGTATAGAAGCAGATCCGAATATAAGGAATATTATAGGGGTTGCCATGGAACATAGAGACCTTGCTATACAGGGAGTGATGATGAGGAAGTTTGGGCAGGAAGTTATTCAGGCAACTGCAGGCAAGAAAATCCATGGAACAGGAGCTATACCAGGAGGGATTAATAAAAGCCTAACAAAAGAAGAAAGAGATTCATTCCTGAAGGGAGAAGACCCATTAAATGTTGACAAGATGATTGAATGGTCTCTTGGGGCACTGGATTTTTTTAAAACTTATCACAAAGCTAACCAAAAGCTTGTAGACAATTTTGCCAGTTTCCCATCTTCCCATTTAAGCCTGGTTCGCAAAGACGGGGCAATGGACCTGTATCATGGAGTTCTCAGGGCTATTGATTCTGAAGGGAAAAAGATACTGCATGATGTAGACTACCAGAATTATTATGAATACATTGGAGAAGAAGTAAAAAACTGGACTTATATGAAGTTTCCTTTCCTTAAGGAAATTGGTAAAAAAGATGGTTGGTACCGTGTTGGACCACTTGCCAGAATGAATACGGTTGATTTTATCCCCACGCCATTGGCTCAAAAAGAACTTGAAGGTTTTAAGGCCTATACCAATGGTAAACCAAATGGTATGTCCATGCATATGCACTGGGCCAGGCTTATTGAGATTCTCCATTCAGCCGAGCAAATGAAAGACCTGTTGAATGATCCTGATATTATGGGAAAAGACCTGGTTACAAAGGGAACCAAGACCAATGAAGGAGTTGGATTGCTTGAAGCACCGCGTGGCACACTTTTTCATCACTATAAAATCAATGATAATGACCAGATAGAAATGGCAAACCTCATTGTTTCCACCACCAACAATAATATTCCCATGAATCTTGCGGTTGAGTCAGTGGCTAAACAGTATTTAACAGGGCATGCAGTTATTTCAGAAGGTATGATGAATGCTGTTGAAGTAGCTATTCGTGCTTATGATCCATGCCTGAGTTGTGCCACTCATGCTCTTGGAAAAATGCCTTTGGAAATATCCTTACTGGATAAAAATGACATGCTAATTGACAGAAAAAAATCATAAATCAGTTTTTCTACAATACTAAATCTCCTGCCGACAAGCAAGGCCTACGGAGATTTTCCGCGTAGCGGATTAAGTGTTGTAGAAAAGCTTGTATAAAGTCGATTAATTCCGCGTAGCGGATAAACAAATTAGAAAAAAGCAACAAAGATAGATGAAAGTGAGAATAAAAATACTAATCTATGGCTATGGCAATCCTGGTCGATTTGATGATGGCCTGGGGGTGCGACTGGCAGAAGAAATGGAAGCATGGATAAGTAAGAACAAGATTGATGGAGTAGATTGCGATACAAACTACCAATTGAACATTGAGGATGCTGAGATTATTTCAAACTACGATCTGGTGCTTTTTGCAGATGCATCTGAAGAAGATATCCGGGATGTGTCAATTACTCGTGTGTCTCCATCAGATTCAAAAATTGAATTTACCATGCATGCAGTTTCTCCGGCATTTGTTTTGGATTTGTGTAATCAAATCTATGGAAAAACTCCATCCACATGGTTGATTCATATTAAAGGCCAGGACTGGCAGTTCAATGAAGGATTGAGTAAAATGGCAAAAAAGAATCTATCTATTGCAATCAAAAAAACTAAAGCCATTATACTGGAACCAGGAAATTATTTTACACCGGCAAAAGAATCTGAAATGAAAGACGGAATTTAACAGGCAGGCAAGCAGGTTTGTGCCTTGGAGCCCCTGTCTGGCCAGCAAGGCAGGATTACTCACTTCGTTCGTGAGACCGCTTAGCTTAGCTCAGAATGACTTACTCCCGGGCATCCTAACAGGGGATATTGACTTAACACTACTACTTTCCATTCCTTCTGCAGCCAGGTTCCTGGGATTTTGCCACAAAGTGGCTAAATTTAAATAACCGTCCCTGAAAGGGGTGGATACAATACACAAAAGAATTGATCCCCAAAGGGGGTCAATAAAAAAACAATATAATGCGCTAAAGCGCACTAAAGACAGGATGGTGTTGTGCGCATTAGCTACCGGGCTGAAGCCCAGTGCTGTTTTTGCACTCATTAACACCCGTGAGAGGTAAAAAAGCAGATTTGTTTACTACTGAGAAGCAATAAATGCACATTTTTTAAGCATTAAAAAAATTTATATATATATTTGAATCGAATTTTTGTTAGTTTTGTTAACAGAATCTAACAGATTCATTGCTTTCAGTTGATTTGTACGCTCGTTAATTGATAGCATTTTTGGTTAGCGTACAGTTTAAAATTTGTTTTATGAATATTTACGTAGGAAACCTGCCTTACAGTGTTTCAGAAGATGATTTGAAGAATGTTTTTGGAGAATTTGGTGAAGTAACAAGTGTTAGCATTATCACTGATAAGTACTCCGGTCGCTCAAAAGGTTTTGGCTTTGTTGAAATGACTAACGATTCCGAAGCAAGTGAAGCTATTAACTCTTTAAATGAAAGTGATCTTAAAGGTCGCAACATGAGAGTTAATGAAGCTAAGCCTCGTACTGAAAGATAAAAATCAAAAAATCATTCAGGGCTTTTGAGATAACCTCCAGGTTTTTCTGTGAGGTTTGTCTTGTTGATATTAATCCACCGGATGACTGCGAGTCACCCGGTGGATATTTGTGGTATTTTTATATGCGATCTCCTTATTAACCCGCTTTATTCATACAAAAGCGAAGCGCATTGTATGAATCCCGAAAATTATCGGGACAAGTTGTGCGAAGGGTAGTGGGAAGCAAAGCGGGAACCGACCAACGGGAGCTCACGAAGTAAATCCCGATTTAGACATACCCAAATTTGGGCTAATGAAATGATTCAAATTTGTTGGTATAGTCTTAATCGTAGAAAATGCATGCATTTTCAGGGTTAACTATTTTAATGACAGATATTTTCTATAAACTATAATTCACCCCCATTCGGGGATGAAGTTTAGCGAGCAGCTGTAACCCTCCTAATTCCGGAGTACCGGAAGCAGGAGGGTTATTCAAATACTGCCCCTTCAGGGCAAATAAACGGGATGATATGGAACTTTATTTTTAGCTTTTTAAAAAAAATTCCCTGTTTTGTGCAATGCATTACCCAAATTGTGATTTGTGAAAATTTAATGCGCTGATAATCAGAGATGAATCTTAAGACCGTTCACGTTGCGCACAAAACAGGAGTTGTGTGAAGGATAGTGGGAAGCAAAGCGGGAACCGACCAACGGGAGCTCACGAAGTAAATCCCGATTTAGACATACCCAAATTTGGGCTAATGGTTAATAATCAATTGCTTAACTTCTATTTGTTCCCCGGCTGTTATATGTACAAAGTAGATGCCATTGATAAAACTCTTTGTACTTATCCTCAATAATGGCTGATCAGTTTTTGCAGATTGATATACAAGAGATTTCATAGTATTAAGGATTTTCACCTCGTAACTATCACTTACAATGTCTTTTGTATCGTATTCCTTCTTTTCGGCCTTAATTTCAACATAATCAGCAGCAGGGTTTGGATACATGTTGAATTTCCACATGGGCATATACACTGCGCCTGTGTAAGTATCTGATATGCCACAACTGTTTGAAGTATTTACTTTCCATTGCCCATAATCCCAACCGGTAACTTTAAATACAATACCAGAACCAGTATTCCCAGAAGTGATAGTAATACTCCCATTGGCTGACCATACACCTGTTGAAGCCTCAGCACCAGGCGGGTGAAACAGCCTTACCAGGTAAGAACGGCCATATATAACTTCCATTGGAGGATCACCATCTGGTGTGGTAACAGGTAATCCCGGGCGACCAACCCACACATTCTTTTGCAAAACAGGATCATTGCATGTATTCCCGTTTTGTGCTATTGTAGCCTTTACTGCACTGGGAGCTCTGTAGTCATTACTAATTGCCTGAACTGTATAATTATCAGTACCCTGGCCACTAACTGGACCAAGTCCAAAATCACTAGACCAGGTAACAGTTGTTCCCGGTGGTCGATTATGAAGTGTAAAGGTTGCACCGGAAGTACAAACTAAAGAGGGACCCGTAATAGAGAAATCAAGGCCATAATAGCAATA
>JAYEGO010000035.1:0-5928 GCA_034659155.1 Bacteroidota bacterium
TGCTTACGATCTGCTTCACTCAAAGATTGAATCTGCTTCTTTAACTTGTATATATCCATTTTTTATTTGCAATATACAAAATATACGTGATATATTATATATTATAGCGAGTATACTACGTAGTAAGATAGTTATAATATACAGATTAAGAGCGCAATACGAATTTTTGTTTGAATTTAGATTTGATTTTAATTTCTTTTTTAGGTGCATAAGTTTTGCATAATTCATTTATTAATGTGCATTTTTAAAAAGTTTTTAGCTTATAAGAACAGGGGCACAGAATTTCGATTATTTTTGTACAAGATGGATAAGGAAAACCAACAAACTACAAATAAATATTTTTCTGAATCAGTAAGGACACGACGGGTATTTAGAAACCTGGTTCTTCACATCCATCCTGTCCAGGTACGAAAAGTAAGCCTTGAGTATACCCATACCTGGGGATTGGGAGGGATGCTCGTGATTCTTTTTCTTTTACAGGCATTTACAGGTATAATTCTTCGTTTTGTTTATGAGCCTTCGCCCGAGAAGGCTTATGACTCTATTCTGGCAATTCAGCAGACAGTGATCTTTGGTCAGTTTGTACGAAATATTCACCATCTGAGTGGTATGCTGATGGTTGTTATTGCCTTCTTTCATATGTTAAGGACCTTCTTTACAGAGGCATTTAGACCTCCCAGAAAAGGCAACTGGATCATAGGAGTAATATTGATGTTGCTGATTGTTCTTTCTAATTTCTCGGGTTATTTACTACCCTGGGATCAGCTTTCATACTGGGCCGTTACTGTTGCCACAAGCATGTTTCATTATATTCCCTTCATAGGAGAGTGGTTGGTGGAAATGATTCGCGGTGGGAGTGAGGTTGGTGCTGTTACACTACTGAATTTCTTTAATTTCCATACGGCAATTCTTCCATTAAGTATTGTAATCCTTATGGCTTTCCATTTCTGGAAAGTGAGAAAGGCTGGTGGGGTAGTGGTCCCTTCCGGAAAGATGAATAAAGATAAAGAGTATGTTTCTACAATTCCCAACCTGGTTGCCAGGGAATTTGTGGTAGCTCTTATGCTAATTGCGTTCATAGTTTTTATCAGTGCTGTATGGAATGCTCCCCTGCTTGAGCGGGCAAATCCAGCATTGAGTCCAAACCCTGCTAAAGCCCCCTGGTATTTCCTGGGAATCCAGGAATTGCTTATGCATTTCCATCCTTTTTTTGCAGCATTTGTGATCCCTTCCATTTTTCTGCTTGCGTTATTTTGGCTGCCCTACCAAGAATTTGAGGAGGATAGGGCAGGATTCTGGTTTGCTTCTGAAAGGGGAAAAAGCCTGTGCAAACGAACTTCAATAGTAACTTTGATTACAATTCCCTTACTTGTTTTGGCTAATGAATATATTCCGGATCTTATTGAATCTGCATCAGGTATTTGGGCCATTGTTGGAAGTGGATTTATACCTTTTGTTATACTTCTATCAGGCCTTTTAGGATGGGTATGGTGGTTGAAGAAAAAAGGAAATTATTCGAAAAATGAAATCGTTCAGGGAATGTTTGTATTATGGATTACTTCTTACCTGGTACTTATGTTTATTGCTATCTGGTTCAGGGGAGAAGGGATGGAGTTGTGTTGGCCGTGGCAGAGATAAAGATAAGAGGAAGAATGGAATAGTGGAATAATGGAAGAAAGAAGAGGTGAGAGATGAGGTAAGTAGGAGAGTTATTAATGTCAAAAGTCAGAGGTCAAATGTAGAATGTCAAATGTTGAGACCTCTTTTATTTACCTGATACATTTGACATTTGCCTTCTGACATTTGACATAAAATATCTGAAGATACCCACACTTTTGTGGTATAAATTATTGTATAAGCTATAGAAATATAGCTGAACAAGACACAAGGTTGAAGAGTCTAATGACAGTAGATAAAATGATTAAACGAGACAAAAAAGAAGCAATAAACTCTGATGGTATTACCAGGAGATCTTTTTTTAAGAGAATCTGGATTTGGCTGGGTGTAATAGCTGGACTTGAATTTGCAGGTATATCATTGTCGTTTTTGTTTTCGGGGAAGAGGAGAGTAGGAACAAAGGACATGAATCAGCTAAAAGTTATTGGCAGGTTAGAAGACATCAAGCCCGGCTCAATATACCCTTATAGAAGTGGTCAGCTATATTTAGTGCGGATGGCTGATGGTGGCTTCCTTGCACTTTCATTGAAATGTACTCACCTGGGTTGTTCCATTAGTTGGAACGATGATGATGAAAAGTTCATTTGCCCCTGTCATTCATCTGAATTTGATAAATACGGAGATGTTCTCAGTCCGCCAGCTCCCCATGCATTGGATGCATATGAGGTGATCATAGAGGAGGGGATGGTTAAGGTGGACCTTGGAAAAAAAACACAACGCAGGAAATTTGAAAAGACTGACTTGACTTATGGCTAAGTCAAAAATATAAGTGATAATATGCGCGACTGGAAGATCATAGGATTTATTGCAACGGTAGTAATCGTTCTTTCATTTCCACTTTATCTTATTAAGTTTTCATATTTCGGGAAAGCTGAGATAAGGAGGGATTATGTAGCATATACAGGTGGAGAATCTTGTACCGAATGTCATAAACTGGAACATGACCTGTGGCTGGAATCTCATCATGCTAAAGCAATGGATACGGCCAGTGTAGAATCGGTTCTGGGTGATTTCAATAATGCTGAATATACCAGCCAGGGAGTTACCAGCAGGTTTTATAAAAAAGATGGAAAATTCTTTGTTTATACGGCTGGTCCGGATGGAAAAATGGGGGATTTCCAGGTTGCATATACCTTTGGATTCACACCATTACAGCAATATTTAATTCCTATGGAAAAGGGCAGGTTACAGTGTCTGCCTTTGACCTGGAATACTGAAAAGGGGGAGTGGTACAACCTGGTGGATACCATTTATTCAGATATGGAGATTCTTCCAAATGACTGGCTTTACTGGACCAATAATGGCCAGAACTGGAATGGAATGTGTGCTGATTGTCATTCTACGGAGCTCAAAAAAGGATATGATGTGGAAACTCGTACTTTCAATACTACATGGTCTGATATAAATGTACATTGTGAGGCCTGTCATGGCCCGGGAGAAGCACACCTTGAATGGGCAAAATTGCCTGATATTGCAAGGCCAATGGATGGGAATTTTGGATTGGTGGTGCAAACCAGTAATATTGAAACCAAACAGTATGTAGAACTTTGTGCCCGATGTCATGCCCGAAGGGGTGTTTTGACTGATTTTCCAGGTACTCATGGCGACCTTCTTGATTATATGACCCCTCAACATATCGGTGAGCCATATTATTATGCCGACGGACAAATACTGGAAGAGGATTATGTGTATGCTTCCTTCCTGCAAAGCAGAATGTATTACAATGAAGTGCGTTGCAATGATTGTCATAACGTGCACAGCGGCAAATTGGTTTTAGATGGGAATGACCTTTGTCTGCAATGTCACCGTAAAGTAGATTATGATACTTACGAGCATCATTTTCATAAATATGCTGGTGAGGATGCAGATCCATTGGTGTTTCCGGATACTACTTATTATGTAGGGGAGGGTGCTGAATGTGTGAGTTGCCATATGCCGGGAGGTTATTATATGGGAGTTGATTTTCGTCGCGATCATAGCATGCGAGTGCCCCGTCCCGATCTTACAATTTCTATAGGAACTCCGAATGCATGTAATGGGTGCCATAAGACAGAAACTGCACAATGGTCAGAAGATAAGATAACGGAGTGGTATGGAAAGAACCGGAAGCCTCATTACGGAAGTGTCCTTGCAGCCGGACGGAAACATGAGCCTGAAGCTTTGGGAGGTTTGATAGATATTGCAGGTGATGATCTATATGGGGTAGTGATTCGTGCTACTGCTCTGTCACTAATTGCTACTTATGAGGATGATAAAAGTATGGAGGCCCTTGAGTTGGCAATGATTGATCCGGAATCAATTATCAGATATGCAGGAGTGCAACATTATTCTGCTCTCTCCGATGACAGGTATATAAAAACCTTTATTCAAATGCTGAATGATCCGGTAAGGGCGGTACGTATGGTTGCTGCTTTCAGGCTTAGTAAGGTACCGGTAGAAATGATTGATACTATTCATATTAAGGCATATCATGAAGCCTTAACAGAATACAGAGAAGCGCAGGAATATATGGGAGATTTCCCTTCAGCCAGGCATAACCTGGGTATATTGAATGCTAATTTAGGAGATATCAACAAGGCTGTGGAAAATTACCTGGAAGCAATACGTATAGATGACAAATTTTATCCTGCAAAGATGAACCTAGCTGTGCTTTATAACCAACAGGGAAATAACCGGGAGGCTGAAATTGTTTTACGGGATATTACAACGAATCATCCGGAAGTTGCAGAGGCTTTTTATTCGCTTGGTTTATTGCTGGCTGAAATGCAAAAGTATGAGGAAGCTGTGAAGTATCTTGAAATTGCCGGGGAAAAAATACCTGAAAGGGCCAGGATCTTTTATAACCTGGGCTTGTTGCAGCAATACCTGGGAAGGAGTGAGGATGCAGAAGAGAGTCTGTTACGTGCTGTGGAAATAGAACCTGATATTTTCGATTTCCTTTATGCAATGGCAGATTTTTATATTAAAAATGAAGATCTTACAAGTGCAAGGATCTATGCTTTGCAGATACTGGAAAAGTATCCTGAAAACCAGAACGGGTTGGGTATGATGGAGTTTTTGAACAGTTCAGGCAGGTAGGAGGTTTAATAGCTATTACACTAGAGGTAAATTCCTACTTTTATTAGTGAGTGACTATTCAAGGTCAAAAAGTCTAAGGTCAAAAGTCAAAAAGTAAGTATTTATAAAAGGTTCATGTTAGGATAAAATCATCCTTTTTACACTGAGACAAAGGAATTTTTGGGGTTGAGCTCCTCAAGGTTAAATGCAGATATCCTTGCCGATAAGATTGAAGGAGATCCGGAACTGTTCACTGTGATATTATCTTTTTTCCTGTTTTCGCCACTTTTTGAAATAATTTATTTTTTGGCTCTGTATTGCCCATAAATAGGGTGTATTGTTTTTAATCTGGGTGACCCAAATGGCGACAACAGGAAATCATAGATTTGCTAATTTTCGGGACATCACTCACCTCTCACATTATTCAGTAGTTTCGCTAATTGAAGAGATCAGCTGTTTGTTTGTCTCGCAATGTACTGAGCTATCCAGTCACCAACCTCACTTGTAGATTTTGGGCTTATTGTATTCAGATCTTCTGTAGTGAAGTTTTCTTCCAGTGATTTTTCCACCGCCAATTCAATTGCTTTAGCTTCTTCACCTAAATTAAAAGCGTACTCAAACATCATGGCAGCAGAAAGGATTGTACCAAGGGGATTGGCTATATTTTTTCCTGCAGCCTGGGGGTAGGAGCCATGTATTGGCTCGAAAACAGAGGTGGATGTTCCGATGGAAGCTGATGGTAATAGCCCGAGAGATCCGGTAATTACGCTTGCCTCATCAGTTAATATATCTCCAAACATATTTTCAGTTACCATAACATCAAATTTGCCCGGGGCTTGTATAAGTTGCATGGCGGCATTATCAACAAACATATAATCTGTAGTCAATCCGGGATATTCCTTAACAATTTCCTGGGCTGTTTCACGCCACAACCTGGAGGTTTCCAGCACATTTGCCTTATCCACTACTGTGAGTTTTTTTGATCGTTTCATCGCGTATTCACATGCCAGTCTTACTATCCTGTTAATTTCGGTACGCGTGTAAAAATTAGTATCGAAAGCGGAGTTTCCATCTTTTGATCTTCCTTTTTCCCCAAAGTATATTCCCCCTGTGAGCTCCCTTATTACAATGATGTCAACATTTTGCACCAGGTCCTGCCTGATTGGTGATTTGCCAACCAGGGATTTAAAAGTT
>JAYEGO010000036.1:0-5921 GCA_034659155.1 Bacteroidota bacterium
TTCCTCCATCTGCACTTCTATATACAGCTTTGGAGGAAAGTATGTACATAATATTTGAGTTATTAGGGTCATATTTTATCTTTTTTAAGTACAATTGATCTTCAGGATCAAGCCCAAACATTATATTCCATGTCAACCCACTATCAGTACTTTTATATGCTCCATAGCTATAATCACCTTTATAATCACCCAACTGGTGCATTCTGGTATTTGTATGAACGCCTGTAACTATATAAATGATATTTGAATTGTTCGGGTCTATGAGCACATCAGTAACTCCCATCCCGGCATAATCATCAGTTAAGCATTCCCAATGCGGACTTGCATCCAGAGGATTTGTAGTTTTCCAAAGACCTCCAGTATTTGCGCCGGCATAAATAATATTCTGATTATTCGGATCAGCAGCGAGACAAGAAACACGTCCAATCCAATTATCCTTGTTTATAATTTGATTATCAAATGGACCAACAGACTCCCAGCACAGGCCTGAACCTTTCTCATTGAGACTTGTTTTTTCATTATTTAAATCTTTTTGGATAATTTGAGACAATCCATGATGAGAAATAACAATTAGAAGTATAATAACAAATCCGAGTTTTTTCATAATGGCAAATAATTTAATCAAAGCTACGAGACCTCAAGGTAGAACCTTCGAGTGTTCGAAACATAGGCTTGTGATCAATAATATGTATTTTAATTTTAGCTATTCATAAGTAATGGTTCTTATATTTTATTGTTTCAGCCCTTCAGGCTGATGTTTCCTTATTGCGCTTTTCCTTGGGACTTCCTGCCTGCCGGCAGGCAAGGCGTCCCAAGTTATGGTCTCCAATCCCTTCAGGCTTATTTAGTTAAGATGCAGAACCAGGCTATAATGCATATTATGCTAATGAAGTTTCTCACTAACAATAGAAGGTTAATGCAAACACAGTGAGTTAATGACTTATAAGCTTTATTTTTTATCTTGAGCCTGTTCCCTATATCCTATTGGCTCTTTGTCTTTTTTAAGAATCAGAATAATTCCAATTGCTGACTCCTTTCTTTTCAATCGTATACTTCAACAATTAGCTCTATTTCTACCGCTTGCCCTCTAGGTAGTGATGCCACACCAATAGCTGCCCGGGCATGTTTACCTTTTTCTCCAAAAACTTCCACCATTAAATCAGAAAAACCATTGATCACACTGGGTTGCTCGGTGAAAGATGGGTCTGAATTAACCAGCCCCAATACCTTTACAATACGTTTTACCTTATTTAAATCTCCAAGCATTTCTTTCAGTACAGCAAGCTGATTTATTGCTGTAAGCCTGGCTCCTTCATAGCCTTCTTCAATGGATAAATCTGCGCCAAGCTTCCCGGTAATTTCAGTGCCGTCGGCTCGCCTGGGACCCTTGCCAGCTAAAAAGATCAGGTTCCCTGTTCTAACTCCATTGACATAATTCGCAACAGGTTTGGGTGGTTCCGGAAGAGTGATATTTAATTCTCTTAATTTTGATTCCGGATCATAATTTTCATCATCTGCCACTATCCTGGTCTGTTCTCCACAGCCTGCAAATAAAGCAATGATAAAAATAAAACTAAAAAAACTGGAATAAATTTTATGCATAATTCTAATATTTAATGAAGTTAGTAACTTTTATCTCTTAACCCGGAAAATGCATGCATTTTCTACGATTAAGACTATACCAACAAATTTGGATCATTTCATTAGCCCAAATTTGGGTATGTCTAAATCGGGATTTACTTTGTGAGCTCCCCGTTGGTCGGTTCCAGCTTTGCTTCCCACTACCCTTCGTACATTGACTTCGTAGAGCTCCACTTCGTTCCGGTTCATATAATGCGCTTCGCTTTTGTATGAATAAAGCGGGTTAACATTTATGGTTGAAAAATTGAGCTTTCCAGCCTGATACAGATTTACACAAATCAAATATATTAGCTATTTTTGGAGTACCAGGTCCCTGCAGCTTCTCTTTGCATATTTCGGTTTTGTCACAAATTTTGCGGCCTTAACAAGGCTTGCACAGAGCAAATCGAAAGACGTAGCACAAGGCAAAATTTACGCCAAAACCTTACTCAAACTTAATCCTTAACCACCAGGCTAAAGCCTGGAGTTATTGATTATCTGGATGTTATAGGAAGCTTTGTCTTTTTTTACATCGAACTCACGATTACAATGATCAAAAAGCAAAGATTTATTATTTGATTCGTCTCATTGTTGGTTTAAACCAAAATGTCACAACTATATAATCTGTTGCATCATAAACTGTTAGACCGGTTTTTACGTAATAACCCTCTAAGTTTAACTCTCCTAAAATGATTTCCGCAACAGGGACCTCAAATGTTTTTATGGTATACTGATCATTAGGACCATCATCTTCTTCTTTAATATTGATGTAAATACCAATAGTATCGGTCTGATGGAGTCCAGTCCAGTTTGTAACAGTATAGCTATCCTCTGCAAAAGTGCGGGTACCTGACTCGCTCATATGTGTAAAACCAGACCAGTGTCTGTGATTAGCACCGATTCCCAGACTTGTAGGATAGCTTAAAACAGCACCATACAATTCAACATCGCCGCCGGCATCACTTGCATGCGCTTCGAAACTGCGTAAATTGGTTTTAATGTCATATACAATATTGTCTGTTCGCGGAATGGCTGTCCTGATAGGATATGAAGCTGCAAACACAATTTTACCGATGCTGTTGTCTCGAATATATCTCAGTTTATAAGCTATAGGTGCCCCCGGAGATTCCTTAGAATAGTTTCCGCCATCTTTAATATAAGTCTTAAATGCCTCAAATCCGTCAATAATAGCACCGGCACTGCTGCCACTGCCACCCAGAACATAAACTTTCATGGTGGATTTTTCTTTCAGGCTTTCAAAGTCGGTTGAAGACTGAGCATCTACAGCGCCATAAGATCCGTTGAGATATGCCCTGACATCTTTTTCATCCAATTCCGATTCAATTGTAAATAAAGCCATCCTGCCAAATGTTACAGTTGAGATATACATGGGCATATAGGTGCCAAACAATGCCTTATCTACATCTTCTTTAAACAGGTCTGAAGGTTGGTTTGGCAGGTCCATGTCAAGTGTATAGTAGTTTTGTATGAATTTAGCAACCAGTCTGGTCTTTATTTTAGTATTTGAGTAATCAAAACCACCATTTACGCTCATACCAAATAGTTTATAACTGGCATGAAGAGAAAGATCAAGCTGTTCTTCGGAATAAGCCTGTTCAATTGTAAATCCCATATTCGCCGGGGGAACATCATATTCCTGGTCCATAAGGGCATTCACCGCCTCCCGCACAGTAGACAACTTTGGGTCTTCTATAGCAATAGATACACTGCCGGCTCCTGTTAATGATGTAGAAATAATTATGGGCTTTCTCTTTGCCGGTATCAGGGTATAGGTTCCGTCCAGTATGCTTTCTCCTTTTACAAGAGCCCCCGGATAAATAACATCTGTCTGCGGATTCAGTACAATTTGTTCATTAAACCCGGCCGCCGCACTGTAATAATCTATTTTGTAAATATATTCTACTGTGGTATCAACCTCTGAACTGACAATTTCGGCAGCTTTTTCATCAGGCATGGCGTCAGATATAGGAGGGAGCGACTTAATGTATAAATCAAATTCTTTTTCATTAAAAAGGTCAATGTCTTTGTTACAACTAATAAATACTGGGGAGAACATTATTGTAACAAAAAAAAATAAGCCTAATAGAGAAATGATTTTTTTGAATTGAAAAACTACAATAATACCAGGCAGTGTTTTCATGGAGTATGAATTAATGTGAATAATTATGTAAGTTACAACAAAAAAAACATATACCGGTCATTATTCATGTTTAATATTAAGTGCTGTGAGTCATTTACTTAACAAAAGAAGTATAGAACATCCACCTGGAATAGATTGTTATGTGCTAGGCCAATTTCTTTAAACCCAAATCATGATTTTAAATCCTTTTGAACCTTTTTATCAGGTTTTTGCCGGTAACCACACTGGCAGTTATTACACCATTAAGAGGGCTTAATCCATGAGAAAAAATATCTTCGCCGGTAAAGAATAGATTTTTTATTCCTGACCTGGGTGATAATTCCGGATTATCGGCTTTTAGAATATCAAGACCAAACACTGAACCTTTGTCATGGTGAGTGAAGTTCTTAACATCGAGTGGAGTAATCAATTTTGAATACCTGACATATGCCTTAATTCCAGGGAATTTTTCATCCAGCTGATTAAGATAAAATTTAGTAATTTGTTCTGTTACCTGTTTATATTCATCACTATCCTGTTTCCCTTCATATTTCTCGAAATACTCATACCTGGTTTCATGATGAATCTCTGCCGTATGATAGTTAGTGTTCCGGTGTTCTTTGTTTAGAAGTGAGGGAAATGAAATTGTCAGATCGTCACAAACCCATCCTTTTTCCGTAGGATTGCGTGACATTGTAGAAGGGTCACCAATTATTGTTTTGTAGGCAGATTTCTTTATTTTAAAAGATGAAATATCACCTTCAAAACCAATTAACAAAAGCAAGAATGAAGGAACCGATCTGTGCTTTGCAAGGGCATTAAGCAGACGGGTGGGCCTTTCTTGCTCCGGAACAAGTCCAAACAATGTTTCCTTTATTCCTATGGAACTGATAATCGTATCAGCATAAATATTGCTCCCATCCTCTGTCTCTACTCCAATTGCTTTATTATCCTTGAAAACTATCCTTTTCACCGCTGATGCATGTCGAACCTCTCCTCCTCTCCGGGTAATTGAAGCAACCAGAGCATCAACCAATGCCTGTCCTCCCCCGTCCGGAAAAAACATCCCCTTAAACTGCATGTTCTGGGCATATGCATAGAAAGGAAAAGGTGTCTCATCAAGTGGTATCCCAAAGTAGTGGGAGAAAGACAATAAAATAGCTTTCAGTTTAATGTTTTTTACTTTTATAACAGAATCTATGACTTCTGTAACAGACTTATCCATATGGGGCAATACTCCTATTTTCCTGGATACCCAGAACATAAACCTGGCAATTGCGGGTGGATACATTTTTGGGAGGGAGAACATCCCAGATTTTTTATCAAGAATATCCAGATATTTAAAGTAAAGATCAATCTTTTGACTTTCATCGGGGAATTCTGATTTCAACTTCTTCAGCAATTTGCTTTTATCATTAATAAAGGTGAATTGATAATTCAAATCGGGGAAATATTTTATCTGGCATTCATGGTCAAACGAAGAAAAGGATACATTTCCGTCAGTAATAGCCTTCAGCAGCAGATAGTCGACACTGGTTTCGGAGTAATCACATACCCATTGCACTCCCGGCGACCAGGTCCAGTTGCCAGTCTCCGGTTCGGTAAAAGCAGTCATTGAGCCTCCAGGTGTAGGATTTTTTTCTAACACCAGCACTTTATACTTACACATTGCCATTGAAGCAGCACACGACAGTCCACCAATTCCAGAGCCGATAATTATTGCATCAAATTTTATTTTTGACATTTTTCTCCTTTCATTTCATAGTTAAACTAAAGTAAGAATGAGCCTTCGGCTGCACCTACCTGCAATTTACATATTAATTTGGAATAGCTATACCAACTTGCCCTGCCTACGGCAGTTTTTATGTAAGGGAAATCTAACCCCTGTGGAATTTTGTAAAGGGTAAGCTCTGAGAGGAGGAGAATTTCCTGTGGGCTATAAATTTCATAACCGAGTTATATAATCCCTATTAATATTCTAAGATTTATTTGCTTCATATTTCATAACAAAGCCATATAATCACGTTATTAATACGCTTTTATATATATTATGACGCTCCCGCTCTCATGTTTAAATACATCTCTAATGCGGAAGCATAAGTTACTGTAATCCAGATCCATTGCTTGATTTTATAATTATTGGCTGTCTTTTTTTTTGTTT
>JAYEGO010000037.1:0-5916 GCA_034659155.1 Bacteroidota bacterium
TATGAATGTCGAGAAGGCTTTTATGTATGGCTTTGAAGCCGGACTGGAAGTACAATTCCTTAAAAAGTTCAGCTTTAGCCTGGGTGCAGCTTATACCTATGCTCAAAATATTAGTTGGGATGAACCCCTTTCAGAAATCCCTCCTTTTGCGGTGAACACATCTCTTAATTATAAAGGTGAGAAACTGGAGGCTGCATTGAGTTCGCGGATAGTAGCAAAGCAAGCAAGAATATCAGAGAGTTTTTCCGAAACTGAAACACCAGGTTTTACGGTAACAGATTTCAAAATATTTTATACCCCCTTTAATATGCTGAAATTATATTTTTCGGCAACTAATATTTTTGATGTGAATTATGTAGAGCATTTGAGCAGGGCGTACAAGAATATGGATGTTCAAAGCCTGTATTACGAACCGGGCAGAAGCTTTAATATAGGTATGAAACTTAATTTTTAAAAAATCATACCGGATAGAAAATTTAGCAGAATGAAATGATGTATGTCAAAAAAAAAATAGATAAATTTAGACTATTAAATCAAGTATTAATCAGAAGCAAAGGGTAATGAAATGAAAAAAAAATCAACAGACCTTAGCAGACGTCAATTCCTGATCTCGGGAGCAGTAGCAGCTACTTCAATAGCAGCTGTAGGTGCAGGAGTTGGCGTTATTCAAAAACTTAGGGGCAGGGATACCCGCACCCAGGATTTCTTAAGGCCTCCCGGAGCCATCGCTGAAGATGATTTTATATATGGCTGCATTAAGTGTGGTCTATGTGTCCAGATATGTCCTATTCAGGCCATCAAACTTGCCGGAATTAAGGAAGGACTTTCATACGGAACCCCCTATATTGATGTCAGGGCGCAGGCCTGTGATTTTTCTTGCGACTCACTGCAATGTGTGGAAACCTGTCCTACCGCAGTACTTGACTTTGCTCCCTATAAAAAAGTTGGGGAAGAAGCTATTATGAATTATGATAAGGATGTTACTGATCCTGATTTTAATCCATTTAAAGTTCAAATACAGGCCATGAAAGAGGCAGTTCGTATGGGAAAAGCCAGGGTAAATGAATCAAGCTGTTTTGCTGTGCAGGGTGTATGCGCTCATGGAGGAGAAGGATCTGAAGGAAGAGAAGCAGGCAGAGGTCAGGGCCGCAGACAAGGAGGAGGAGGACGTGGATTAGGTAGGGGTCAGGGACAAGGAGAAGAAAGAGGACAAGGGTTTGAGGGGATTTCCAGGGGAGAAAATTTTAAAGGAATTTACAGGTCTCCGAATAGTGACTCTCCGGTTGCTACGCCACTTAATGAACGAGTTTTCGATAGACGTGTTTGTGATCTATGCGTTACCGAATGTCCGATTGGGGAAAAAGCTATTGTGATGGAAGTTCAGGAAAACGAACTCGGAGAGCAAAGCTTCAAACCAAAAGTCCTGGACGGATGTACGGGTTGTGGTGTTTGTGTCATGGTTTGTCCCACCGAGGAAGCAAGTATTATTGTTGAACCTATTAAATCATAGTCCCATGCTCGACAAAATATTTTCAAAAATTAAAAATAAGCCCCCGATTAAGGCCAAACCCGTTGCTGAAATGGCCCATACTAAATTAGGTATGGATTATAAAGTATGGTGTAAGACAGAAACAGGCAATCATAAAATGAGGAATATAAGATGGACTGTTTTAATAGGTATGAACTTGCTGTTTTTTCTTTCGTTTTACTTAGATATTTCAATTCTTGAGGGTTCACTCAGCGGTTCACGCCTTATTGGCTTTTACCTAATGGACCCATTTAATGCACTGCAACTGTTGGCTATATCTTCAAAAACAGGCTATATCATTCATCTTACCATGAATTTCTGGATAGGTTTAATTACCATTAGTTTGTTTTACTTTATTATGGGGGGTAGAACCTATTGTTCCTGGCTGTGTCCTTACCATTTCCTTGCTGAAATGGGAGAAAAACTTCACAATTTCCTGGTAGAAAAGAAAAAAATTAAAGAACATACATATAATCAATCACTGCGATATATATTCTGGATTGGTTTCATCATTCTGGCTTTTTTAACAAAGAACCTGGTGTTTGAGAATTTAAATCCTGTTGGAATACTATCCAGGGCAATGATATATGGTCCGGGATTGATCCTTTTTTGGATCCTTGGTCTTCTTCTTTTCGAAATAGTCTACAGTAAACGATTTTGGTGCAGGTATGTATGCCCGGTAGGTGCCACCTATGGTATACTAGGCAGCTTTTCTCCCCTTACTATAAAATTTGATCATGATAAATGCGGTTATTGCATGGACTGCCAGGATGTTTGCCTGGTTCCACATGAACTGTGGTTTGTAAAGCGAGGTAAAGCTACCCAAAAGGTTCATTACACCGGTTCAGATTGTACACGCTGCGGTTTATGTGTAGACACTTGCGGTGGTAAGGCACTAACATTTACATTTAAAGGTATAAACAAAATAGTCTGATGATAAAAAATAATGAGAGTTTTATACATATTGAAAATCTCACAAAGTTTTTCAAGAAACAGGAGGTGCTCCATAATTTAAGTATTGACCTAAACATGGGCGACAGAATTAGCTTAAGTGGCCCAAATGGGGCTGGTAAAACCACCTTGCTCCGCTGCATACTCGGGCACTACCTTCATGATGGCAAACTGGAGGTACTTGGCATGAGCCCAAGAAAACAACACGAGGAATGCATGCAGCAAATTGGTTTTGTGCCACAAATACCCCCTCCTATTGAAATGACTGTTAAAGAAATGCTGGGTTTCTTTTCAAAACTCAGTAACACTCCACACGAAAACTTTATAGAAATTACACATAAACTGGGACTTGCAATTGAGGAGAATTACTCAAAACCTTTTTTTAAACTATCAGGTGGGATGAAACAAAAATTACTGATTGCCTTTGCCCTTGGGAGGAAACCAAAGATCTTACTTATGGATGAACCATCTGCTAACCTCGACCCAAAAGCACGTGACGTTTTATTTGACAGCCTGGGAAAAGTAGATGAAAACACTCTTATGATATTGAGCAGTCATCGCTTCAATGAAATTTCGAAACTGGCTAACCGCTTCATTGAAATGGATCTTGGTGAAGTAGTAGAAGACCGTAGAAATTAATAAATTAATTAAAATTATAACATATGAAAAAATCAATTGTAGTAATTATGATTCTTGTGGGTACTTTGTCCTGCAATAATGAAGTTGACTATAGTGCCCGTGATATTAACTGGGACAGGGATATTTGCGTTACCTGTCTGATGGGCCTGGCAGAGCAGGAATATTCTGTTCAAGCTATAAATCCTGAAGGAAAAGTCATCTGGTTCGATGACCTTGGTTGTCTGATAGAATATATGGATTATCCTGAATGGGAAAAATTTAATGGAGATGAATCAAAAATATGGATTGGTGAATGCGATCATGGTGGCTGGATTGATGCACATGAAGCATACTATCGCTACGGAGATAAAACTCCAATGGGCTATGGTTATGGAGCCATGAAACAAGCAAATGATTCCAGCTTCGATTTCAATACTACCATTCAACGTATTAAGGACGGAATTACTATGAGAGAAGCCTTTTTAAAAGCTAAAGGAATGTCAGTAAGCAATGACTAGTGTCAAGTCAAACCTATTGCTTCCTATAGTCATGCTGAATCCCTCGATAAATTCGGGACAAGCTTATTTCAGCATCTCTTTGTCAAATAATAGATTCCGAAACAAGTTCGGAATGACGAACCCTAACAGGGAAACTTGACTTGACAATAATGAATTAGTAAATTGAAAAAAATGAATCTACTTTATATTACTAAAAAGAAAATCCTGCCAGAAGGATTTATCCAAATAACTATGCTTGAAATAAGACAAAGCATTCGGTCTAAATGGTTTTGGGCATATGGTTTGTTGTTTGGAGGATTTGTGGCCCTCATGTTTATTATGGGAATTACTGAATCTCAAATTATTGGATTTGTTGGTTTAAGTCGTTTGATGGTCACTTTTATGCAGATATGTATGGTTATTTTACCTATTTATGTGCTGATTACAACGGTACGTTCTGTGGTTGGTGACCGGGAAACCAATGTGATGGAATATATGCTTTCTCTTCCTATTTCACTTTCTGGTTATTTTTGGGGCAAATTAGCAAGCAAATTCTTTACCATTTATCTTCCTGTTTTTCTTGCTTTTCTGGGTGCAGCCATTTGGGGAACAATAAGCGATATTGATGTATCATGGAATCTTTTCGCTCTTTACAGTGGACTTTTGGCTGTTATGGTCTTTTGCTTTCTGGGTATTGGAATGCTAATCTCAGTTTTAGCCACTTCACAAAACCAGGCCACCAGTGCTGCTTTCATAAGCTGGCTTTTCCTGGTAGCATTTCTTGATCTTATACTTATGGGTTTTATGCTTAAAATGCGAATGAATGCAGATATGGTAATAGGCCTTGGTATGCTTAACCCTTTGCAAGTGTTCAGAACTGCAGTTCTTGTACTTTTTGATCCACAGTTAACCGTAATGGGACCTGCCTCCTATTACATTCTCGACACGGTTAGCAGGGGCGTTTTTATTGCATTTGCCGTAATTTACCCGCTTATTCTTGGTTTTGTGCTTGCCATTATGGGTAACAGACGGTTTAACCGTAGAGATATTGTATAGAGTGTTCACCCCTGTGACACAGTAAATTAAGTTTAATTTATGAACTATTCTCCGAACTTTTCTATACTATTATTGTCTCTTGCATTTATCTCCTGCACTGAAAGTTGTACGCATGATTCGTATTCCGGGAATACAACTAAAAAACTCTTCCCCTCCCCTCCTGATACTACCAATATGTATTACCTGGTAAATTTCACCAGTGCTGCAATAAGGGAATCTACTATTCATGAAGATATTTTTCTTGATGATGGAAGCCTTCGTAAAAAAGGCTTAAGTATGATTCCCCAGGACTTTGACGATTTTCGTTTCCAGAATCTTGATTATGTATATTGGAAAAACTTACATGCCATAAGTAGCGATTTCAGGGGAACCACCATTCGTTCAGCAAATTGTAGCGGAGGAGTATTTTCGGATTCAGATTTTAGGTTTGCTGATCTTCGCTGGTCTGATTATAGTCACTCTACAATGACTAACTGCCTGTTTAGCCGGGCCACTCTTTTCCGCTTGCATATAAATGATTCTAACCTGGAAGGCTCAGATTTCAGGGGCGCAAATATGTTTGGCGTGGAAGCTCACAGGTCAAATTTCAGGAATTGTAATTTTACAAATGCACTTTTCAAAGAATCTGAACTGCCGGATGCTGATTTAACAGGAAGTACAGCCGTAAAAGTAAAATTTATTATTGCCGTTATGGCCGGAGCAAAACTTGATTCGGCAGACTTTAGTTATTCAGATTTTACAGGTGCCGGCCTCGAGGGTGCTACTTTCATCAATTCTCGCTTAATTGATGTAGACTTTCGTGGGGCCCATCTGCAATATGCCGATTTTAGCGGGGCAGATCTACAAGGATGTAACTTTTTTGCCGCTGAATTTGTGAACACCAATTTCACAAATGCCATAAACATTCCTGAAAGACTGATACCACTTATAGTAGATAATGAAATTACAGGGGTATTTGCCATTGGAGAAAATGATATTTAAATAATGAGAAATAAACTATTCCCTTTCATGATAGGTGCTGTTCTGTTGCTCATAGGCATCTTAAGCCTCTGTATTCTTACATCACATCCATCTGATGAGGATCTGGGTAAAAGGAAAAGGTTTGATTTTTTTCATCGTGGAAAAAAATCAAAATCCGCAGCTGTAATAAATGAAAATGAAGAAGCTGCAAAAGCACTTGTTAAAGGCCCAATGAAAGATTCAATAAAGTTTGCCAATGTTCAGGGAACAGTAAAATATATTGCCGATACAGATAAAAGTATCTTA
>JAYEGO010000038.1:0-5915 GCA_034659155.1 Bacteroidota bacterium
TAAAGATCAAAAATACTATAACAAGCCTGTAGGGCTTAAATATTAATAGCCCCGGGTAAGTCCACTATTTGATGTGGCTGTAATACAGTCATCGCTTAAGTTTATTTACTCTGGTTTTCCTGGAAAATAACAGCTTCAGTGGACGCTACCCGGGGTTAGGCTCGACCCACAGATCAAAGGTCCGACAACAAGGCATTATAAAGGCAAATAGCTATACCGGACCGCAATGAACGCTCGTATTTTCATACACAAAATAGTTTCATAATCTTAATACAAACCCAACACATCTATGATTGACTAATTGTGACAATATCTTTTAGACTAAGAAATGTGATTGCAATTTACAAATTATTCATTTAGGTGTCTTTTTTGGAAAATAGGAGGAACCATTACTTACCATTTCATGCTCCGCTAAAAATCTGAAGTAGAAAGTCGAATACCCCTAAAAGTTTCAATGAAGAGCCAAGCAAAGCTAATAATAGAATAATCCTTACAAATGAAGGACCCCAGCTTACGGCAACCCTCGATCCAACGAATGCACCCATCATGCTTCCTATTGCCAGGATCAAACCAATAAAATAATTCACCTGGTCGTGGTAAATAAAAACCAGAAGCGCAATTGGAGTATACAATAATACGATAAAAACCTTAACTGCATTGGCTTTTACAAGATCAAAACCGGAGCCAAGCACTAAGCCTGCCAGCAGGAAAAATCCCACACCTGCCTGAATAAAGCCACCATAAATTCCAATAAAGAAAAAGATAATCATCTGAATCCACGAAGCACCCGGACTAATTCTTTTTTCTTCAGCCCCAAACCATTTTTCAGGCTTGATTACAATAATAAAAAACATCACTACAAGCAACAGGCCAATGACCTGTCCCATTATTTTTTCATTAATACTCACAGCCAGTGAAGCACCCAGTAAAGAACCAGCAACAGCAGGCAGCCCAAGATGTAAACCATCTTTGAATTTCAATACGTTTTGTTGTTTGAAACTTCCTACACCAACCACATTCTGGAGTAGAATTGCAATCCTGTTTGTGCCATTTGCAACATTGGCAGGCAAACCTAAAAACATAAGCAAAGGGAGGGTCAATAAGGAACCGCTGCCGGCAAGAGTATTAATAAATCCGGCCAAAAAGCCAACAGCAATTATAGCAGGATATAAAAACCAATCCATATAGTTTGTAACTTGCTTGTTCCTGTAAATAAAATTATCGGAAAAATAAAAAAAATCGTATCAACTTGTATTTAAGCTATGGTCATTCAGCTACATCAAGAATCCCTTTAACAATTTCAAGAAGATTTTCAATAAGATCTTCATCTTTTATTACATAATCTTCTATTCCCAACCTGGCCAATTCAAGAACTATAGCACCATCCTCCTGACCGGAAAGTATGATAACCGGGATTGACACATCAAACTGTTGAATGAGAGAAAATATTACTTTCCCATCCATTACTTTAGTCTGTTCCTTATGATAAAACAAATAATCAAGAATGATAAGGTCAGGTTTAAGGCTTAAGGAACTCACACATTCTTCACCATATGAGAAAGACTTAACCTGGTATCCCTCAATAACAAGACGTTTAGATACAAGATTGAGGATGAATGGATCATCATCTACAACGAATATGAGTTTCTTACCTTCCATGTATAGTTGGTTTTGCTCTCCTAAAAATAATACTTTTTAGCAAATAAATAAAATGGAGAGAATCCTGAATTTCAGGATCAATATGCGAATAAAGGATGGCCTTTCATTAATGCATTTACCTTTCTTTTAACCTCGACTAAATTGTCATCATTCTCAATGTCCAGAATCACCTTATCAATTAAATCCACTACAGGTTCCATGGCCTCTTCTTTAAATCCACGAGTAGTAATTGCCGGGGTTCCTACCCTGATTCCTGAAGTGGTAAAAGGGGTTCTGCTATCAAAGGGAACCATATTTTTATTTACAGTGATATCAGCCTTTACTAAAGAATTTTCAACTAATTTCCCGGAAATTTCAGGCACCTTGGTTCTGAGATCAATGAGCATTGAATGATTATCAGTTCCACCTGAAATCACATTATAACCACGATCTGTAAACGCCTTACTCATAGCCCTGGCATTTTTGAGTACCTGCGTTTGATATTCTTTGAATTCTGGTTGTAAAGCTTCTCCAAAGGCTACAGCTTTAGACACAATAACATGCTCAAGCGGGCCTCCCTGGGTTCCCGGGAATACTCCCGAGTTCAGCAGAGAAGACATTTTCCTGATTATCCCTTTCTTTGTGGCTTTTCCCCATGGATTATCAAAATCTTTTCCCATGAGGATGATTCCTCCCCTGGGACCTCTCAAAGTCTTGTGTGTGGTGGAGGTAACAATATGAGCGTACTCCAGTGGATTTTTCAGCAAACCTGCAGCAATCAAACCTGCAGGATGTGCCATATCTATCATTAACAGGGCACCAACTTTATCAGCAATTTGCCTCATCCTTTCATAATCCCATTCCCTTGAATATGCAGAAGCCCCACCAACAATCAACCTCGGTTTTTCTTTCAAGGCAATTTCTTCCATTTTATCATAATTCACCATACCGGTATCTTCATCGACACCATAGGCTACTGGTCGGTATAGTATTCCTGATAAATTAACAGGAGACCCATGGGATAGATGTCCTCCATGCGAAAGGTCAAGCCCCAGGAAAGTATCACCCGGTTTCATAACAGTTAAAAATACTGCAGCATTAGCCTGAGCACCTGAATGTGGCTGAACATTTGCATACTCAGCATTGAATAACTCTTTTAATCGGTCAATGGCAAGTTGCTCGGTTTGATCAACAATTTCACACCCGCCATAATACCGGTGACCCGGGTATCCTTCAGCATATTTATTTGTAAGAACAGTTCCCATTGCCTCCAAAACCTGGGGGCTTACAAAATTTTCAGATGCAATTAATTCAATACCATGTAACTGACGCTTATATTCCTTGTCAATTAAATCGAAAGCTTCTTTATCTCTTTGCATAATTATTAAAATATTAAACCCAAAGATAATGTATATGTTTCAGAATTAAAATCATATCTATAGATAGTCAAAATGTAATCATACATTGTTCAACAACATAATAATCACTCTAAGCACCTGAATGATTTACTCGTCTGACCACTACTGGCCAGGGCTGTTAAATAAACTTATCGTCTTACTCGTCTGACCACTAATGGATAAAACCAGCAGATAGACCTATCTTTTTACTTGATGAACTAACCAATAGTGGTCTGACGAGTATACTCAGAACAGTATAGCGATTGACAACAAAATGACAATTGAGTGAATGGCAGAGAAGCTTATATTCATGTAACATCCACAAGAACTTTCCTGTATGCAGCAAAAATTCTGGATTTGGAAATAAAACCCGCATACTTACCTGAATCAATCACCGGAAGGTTCCAGGCTATAGTCTCCCTGAATTTATCAAGGATAGTTTCCATACTATCTTCCTGATAAACAAATACCCTGGGCAAAACCATTAGATCCCTTACTAAAGTAGATTCGTACAATTCGTGTTGAAACATTATTTCCCTGATATTATCAAGGCTGACAATGCCTATCATAGTTTTTTGTTCATCAAGTACAGGAAAAATATTCCTTTTTGATTTAGAAACCTTCTTTACAAGTTGCCCAAGACTTTCTTCGGGATTAAGAATAGAAAAATCCTTTTCAATATATTTTTTCCAGTTCATCAATGTAAGAACCGCTTTATCTTTATCATGGGTTATTAGTTCTCCTCTCTTTGCAAGTCTTTTAGTATATATTGAGTGCGGCTCAAAATACATGATAGTTAAATAAGAAATAGTGGATGTGATAATCAGGGGGATAAGTAGGCCATAGCCACCGGTTATCTCAGCTATCAGGAAAATACCTGTTAATGGAGCATGCATAACTCCGGCCATTAAGCCTGCCATACCTGCAAGAGTAAAATTACTACTGGATAAACTTACTCCGGGAATTCCATTGATAAGGCTTGAAAAAAAGAATCCGGCCACTCCTCCTGTGAACAGGGAGGGGGCAAATATACCACCAACTCCACCGGCTCCTGTGGTGGCTGCCATTGCAATTACCTTGAAAATTATTAGTAAGGCCAGGTAAACTAAAAACAAACCATACTGATTGACAATAGAATAAAGAACACTATTACCTATAACCCTGTCAACTTCTCCATTAAGCAAAAATGAGATTGTTTCATAACCCTCGCCATAAAGGGCAGGAAAAAGAAAAATCAGAAGCCCCAGTACAATGCCTCCGGTCATTATCTTAAGACTGTATACTTTTATGGATGCAAATCCTGCTTCAATTGTATTCGTAATTCGTGTGAAATAGTATGAGATCAGTCCAGTAAAAACCCCTAATAGGATATAAAAAGGAATATCGGCCAGACCATAAGTTTCTTTCAGAATAAACGAAAAAAGGAAACTTTTCCCCATGAGAAAAAAAGCTACAATAGTTGCAGTTACAGAAGATATCAGTAGAGGAACAAGTGAGGAAAGGCTAAGATCCAGCATTAGCACCTCAAGTGTAAATACTACTCCTGCGATAGGAGCCTGGAAAATACCTGCTATAGCACCAGCTGCACCACAACCAAGAAGCAAAGTCCGGTCCCTGTAACTCAACCGCAACCATTTCCCCAGGGAAGATCCTAAAGAAGCCCCGGTTAGAACAATAGGTGCCTCAGCACCAACAGACCCACCAAAGCCAATTGTCAGGGAACTGGCTGCCATTGAGGAATAGTTATTGTGAAATTTCAACAAACTATTCTTCTTTGAGATTGCAAACAGTATCCTGGAAACTCCATGGCTTATATTATCCTTAACGAAGAAACGAACAAATAATGCAGTAAGAATAATACCCAACAAAGGCAATGCAAAATATAATAAGCTGCTTTTGTTAATTTCTACGGATGTGTTGAGTAATTGCAGTAAGTAATGTATGCTCGTTTTCAGTAATACCGCTGCGAGTCCACTTAATATACCAACAACAAGGCTTGTGATTAAAAGAAATTGTCTTGGAGGAATATGTCTTGCCCTCCAAACGAATATTTTTTTAAGTATACCCCTTGTTTGCATGGAGGCAAAAGTATAAATAATTATAGTCTCACTGATTTAATCCTCTGAAAGATCCTGAATCAACTTTCTGTATTTTGAAAACACATTTGCCCTGGAAACAAAACCAAGGTATTTCCCCTGGTCGAGTACCGGGAGGTTATAATGAGAAGAATGCTGAAATTTAGAAGCAACCACTTCCATAGAATCCTCCGGAGATACTGTTGGTGTGGGCATAAACATTAAATCCCTTACATAAGTTGAATCATATAATTCGGGTTTGAAGACAATATCCCTGATATCATTTACCCAAACCAATCCGAGAAATTGATTTTCAGCATCCAGAACAGGGAAAATATTCCTTTCAGATTTTGAAATTACTTTCACCAGGTCACCCAGAGTATCATCCGGTTTTACTTTGCTGAATTTTGTCTCAATCAGACTTCTAACCTCCATCAATGAAAGAGCAGTCTTGTCCTGATGATGAGTAAGCAACTCTCCCCGTTTAGCCAATTGATAGGTATAAACCGAAGTGGACTGAAAAAGTCTTATGGTTGCATAGGAAATGGTTGCGGTGATCATAAGTGGCAATAATAGCACATAGCCACCTGTGATTTCAGCAATTAAGAAAATTCCCGTCAGGGGAGCATGGATTACCCCTGATATAAGACCTCCCATGGCAACCAGGGAAAAGTTCTGTTCATTAAGGTTTGCACCAAAATAATTCATCAATTTCCCAAAAAATAAACCTGCACTCGCACCAATAAAAAGTGAAGGAGCAAAAACTCCTCCAATTCCTCCAGCCCCAAAAGTTACAGAAGTAGCA
>JAYEGO010000039.1:0-5887 GCA_034659155.1 Bacteroidota bacterium
GTCTACCATTGAAATACCTGTTACCCGCCAGTCAAAATCAGTAATCTGATTCACCAGATTACCTTGCAGGTCATAGTGATAAAGGTTTCGCCACCCGCTTTTATCACTGCGCAAAATGAAACCCTTACCATCTTCAAAAACATACACATCTTCAAAAAACTCGACCCATGATTTTTGTTTTTCAGTATAAATACTCCTGACTAATCCTGTGTTAGGATTTGATGCAAAAAAAGTGATCTCATCCTGATCCCGGTTCATATACTGGTATACCAGTTCTTTTGAATCGATAGTCCAGAAGGGCCAGGCCACATAGCGGTCCTCATCTTCGTTGGTTTCCATCCAGACTGTTTTTCCTGAATTCAAATGAGCAATACCCAGCTTAACAAAAGGATTGGAATCTCCCGGTTTTGGATAATGCGTGATTTCAAGAGATCCATGTACGCCATCAGCATTAAAAAGTGGAAATTCAGGCACAGGAGAATCATCAAATCTCAAGTATGCGATCATGCTGGCGTCAGGAGACCACCAGAAAGCCCTGTAACGGGAGCCGCGTCCAAGAATTTCCTCATAATATACCCATGATGCATAGCCATTCAGGATCAATTCCGATCCATCATTCGTTAGCCTGGTTTCTTTTCCTGATACCAGATCCACCACATACAGGTTGTTTTCGCGGGTGAAGGCAATTCTTTTATTATCAGGTGAGAAAGTTGGGTTTTTTTCAAGTGCTTCAGAAAAAGTTAATTGTTTTAAACTGCCGGCACTTGTATTATAATAATAGAGATTCATTTCTTTTACGAGTATGAAATGCTGAAGATCATCTGTACTGGTTGCACTTTTGTTTAGATCAAAGCCTTCATCCAGTTTTTCATTCAATACAGAATAATCCAGGTATGTAGTTTCTTTTCCGGTAGCAGCTTCTACCTTAACCACCTGCCTATTTTCATCTCCAGTTTTCGTTTCAAGGTAGTGGTCATTATCAAACCACCCGGTTATTCCTGGAAGGGGTTTAATTACTCTGGGACGTTTATCTCCATAGGCTTGCTGATAAGTGAGATTTTTTTTCTGACTGAAGCCACTAACAGACAGGGCAAATGCAAGTAATAAAATTACACTCAATCTTTTTTTCATGCTATTCAAATTCCTTAAATGTTTTTTTAATAATTTCAATTGCTTCATATTGCTCATCCTCTGTAATTACAAGGGGAGGGGCAAAGCGAATAATATGATCGTGAGTAGGTTTGGCAATCAGTCCGTTTTCTTTCAATGCCAGGCATACATCCCAGGCCGTTTTTCCATTTTTCGGGGTAACAACAACGGCATTCAACAATCCTTTCCCGCGTACAATACCAATCATATCTGATTTGATATCTGATAATTCTTTACGAAAGATTTTTCCCAGTTTTTTTGCATTTTCAGCAAGTTTCTCCTCTTTAACCACTTCAAGTGCGGCGATGGCTACTTTTGCAGCAACCGGATTGCCTCCAAAGGTTGATCCATGCTCGCCTGGCTTAATGCAAAGCATGATTTCATCATCTGCAAGAACAGCAGATACAGGGTATGCTCCTCCTGAAAGAGCTTTGCCAAGAATGAGTATATCGGGATGAACTCCTTCATGATCGCTGGCAAGAAGTTTCCCGGTGCGTGCAATGCCTGTCTGAACCTCATCAGCAATAAAGAGTACATTTTGTGCTTTACACAAATCATATGCCTTTTTCAGGTAACCTTCATCAGGAACAAAAACTCCTGCTTCTCCCTGTATGGGCTCAACCAGGAATCCTGCTACATTCGGATCTTCCAGTTCCTTCTCCAGTGCATCAAGATCGTTATAAGGAATTGTTATAAAACCAGGTGTATAAGGACCAAAATCCTTTTTTGCAACAGGATCTGTAGACATTGAAATAATTGTAATTGTACGACCATGAAAGTTTTCTGCACACACAATTATCTTTGCCTGGTTTTCCGGAACTCCCTTTTTTGTGTATGCCCACTTCCGGCAAAGTTTTATTGCTGTTTCATCGCCTTCAGCACCGGTATTCATAGGAAGCACCTTGTCATAACCAAAGTATTTACAAATATATTCTTCATATTCACCAAGCGCACTTGAATAAAATGCCCTTGAAGTAAGTGTAAGCTGATTAGCCTGGTTTTGCATAGCAGCTACTATTTTTGGATGGCAATGCCCCTGGTTCACTGCAGAATATGCAGACAGGAAATCAAAATACTTTTTCCCCTCAACATCCCATACATATATTCCTTTTCCCTTTTCAAGTACTACAGGTAATGGATGGTAATTATGGGCGCCATATTTTTCTTCACGTGTAATAAAATCTTGCGTATTCATGGATTTATTGTTTTATTATTGATTATGTTTGATTCTACTACAAAAAAAGAATTTGTTTTTACAAAAACAAAGGAAAAAGCAAAAGAACTTAAGGAGAGGGTGAGGAAACCTTTGGATGAAATACTTTCAAGAGGAGTTTTTTGATAAATCTTTTCTCCTGACTTTATCTCCAATCCTTTGTTGGCCTAAGTTCTAATTTGTGTGTCATATATTTAGAAATTCGCTGTTAGCTTCAAATTAATGCGACGGGATGTAAGATAATTTGGTACTGCAAATTCTCCTACCTGACCACTTAAATTATTAACAGTAGTGATCCATGTATAGGAAATTGTGTTGTTGATATCCAGTAAGTTAAATACCTCCAGGCTGATCCATGCGGTACTGAAATACCGGAAAATTCCTTTCTCCCCAACGGTAGAATCTTTGTCTTTCAGGATTTTTGAAAACCCAAGGTCGACCCTCCGGTATGGAGGCATACGAAAATAGTCTTCTCCACTGACAGATCCCGGGGCTGTAACCGGCAATCCTGAACCGATGTGTAAAGCAAGATATACTTTGAATGTAGGGTTTGAAGGGAAATAATCCTGAAAAAATATACTGAAGTTTATAAGCTGATCTGTTGGCCGGGGATAATATTTGCCACTGCCTGAATCATCTGTGAGTTTTTCCCTGGTTTGCATCAGCGAAAGGCTGGCCCAGGAATCTACCCCTTTCACAAATTCTCCATTTATTTTAAACTCCAGGCCGGCAGCATATCCTTTTGCGTTGTTCTCTCCTGAATAAATGATGCGTACATTGTCAATTTTATATGGAATAAGAAATTTCAAGTCTTTGTAATAAATATCGGTGCTAAATCTAAAGGGACGGTTCCCTGCCCTGAAATCCAATATGCCTCCAGCCAGAAAATGAATAGACCTTTGTGCTTTAATGTTCTCATTAATCCATCCCTTTTCATTTCTGATTTCTTTGTAAAAAGCCGGTTGAAAATAGATTCCTGTTGCAAACCTGAATTTCACTTGCTTTTGCCATTCCGGGTCCAACATGATAGAAATCCTGGGACTAAAAAGAAACTGGTGATTAAAACTCCAATAGTGGCCCCTTATACCTGCTTCAGTTTCAATAGATGACCGGGGCAGCTTAAAGTTTCTTTTATACAGTATATGACCGGAGGTTCTAATTGTATTGAGTTCATTATTTACATTTATTATCTCTTTGAGATTTACTGTTTGACCAGTATATGGAATAGAATACCCGGCAGAATCAACCATTTTCCACTCATTCATTCGGTCATAAATTCTTTCGTTCTGTAGTTTTATTCCCCAACTGAGATTTGAGCTGTTAAATAGCATGCTTCCCTTATGATGGATTGCCATTACATGGGCCTGGAAGGAATTCCTTGCATGATCAATAAACCTGCCTATACCAATATTCAGTATACTATCACCCAGGTTTTCTGATCCCAATTCCTTATCGAGTTCGTTTAAAGAATAAAAGCCTTCGATATCGTAATTTTCATATTCAAGTGTGCTGTAAGCACTTGCAATTAACTTAAGCATAAGTTTCTCGGTAGGGCGATAGTTTATTGAAAATGCCCCCAGGTAAGTATTGAATTTATCTAATTCCTGGCCATTGAACAGGATGTTTAACTGAACTGAATTAACCAGGGTGCCAAAGGATGTACGCCGGCTTTCGGGGATAAAATTGTAGTGATTTAATGCAATATTTCCCAGGAAATCTAAACTCAACTTATTTGAAAGTGTATAACTCAAATACGACTGTAAATCAGCAAATCTAGGCTTATAATCCCCTGTTACATCGAGTGAATTCAGCATGTATTGATTGCTCTTATATCTTAAACCAACTATCCAGCTAAATTTATTATTCAGGGAAATACCTTCAAAAAAACCATTTGCCCCAAGCAGTCCCAGTTCAAATCCACCTCCAATTTTTAGTGGCTTTCTGTAATGAATATCCAGGGCTGAAGCCATTTTGTCTCCATAGGAAGCATTAAATCCTCCGGCAGAAAATTGAACAGATGATACAAGGTCTGAATTTACAACACTCAAACCTTCTTGTTTCCCTGCCCTGATTAAAAAAGGCCTGTAAACTTCTATGTCATTTATGTATATCAGGTTCTCATCGAAATTTCCTCCTCTGACAGAATATTGTGAACTTAATTCATTGGAACTGCTAACACCGGGAAGGGTTTTGATATAGGCTTCAATGTCTCCTGATAAGCTTGGCAGGATTTTTACTTCACGCATATTCAACCGGGTAAATCCCTGTTCCTCAATCCTGGATTCGCTGATTTGTACCTCTTCCAATTGTTCCTGGCTTTCCAATAAAGTAACATGGATGGAGAGATTCTCACCAGGGGAGACTTGCCTGGTAATTAGTTTGGTTTGAAAACCCAGGGAGGAAAATGAAAGTTTTACAGTTTCCTGGTAATCTAATTTTAATAGATAAAAACCATCTTTCCCGCTAACAGTTCCATAATGTGTTCCCGGAACACTTATGTGAACCAGGTTCAATACCAATCCATTAGAATCAGTTACCTTCCCGCTTATATGAATTTGTTCCTGGCCAGAAACTATTTGGAAAGTCAGGCCAAAAACAAGGAGTAAAAGGATATTGTAAATACGAATCATACCGGAAACTTATCTCAATACCAAAATAAACTATTTTTTTTGATGAAAATTGTTAAATAATGCTTTTCCTGCAGTATTTCTTCCTTATTCCTTTCTTTTATTCGTGCATTCGTTCTTTATTAGTGCATTAGTGGACTTCTTTTTCCATTCTTCCAACATTCCATTCTTCCAACATTCCATTCTTCCAACATTCCATTCTTCCATTCTTCCAATATTCCCTTAACTTTGATTCTAAACTTTAAATTTTTCTTCGATGATCCAGCAGTATGAATTATCCCTTCCACCTTATCCACGAGGATACCACATTATAACGAATCATTTGCTCAATAAGCTCAAGGATTTGCCAACGACTGGAATTATGCATGTGTTTATCAAGCATACATCTGCCGGCTTAAGTATAAACGAGAATGCTGACCCTTCAGTTCGTGATGATTTTGAGTCATTTATGAATAAACTTGTACCTGAAAATGACCCCGTGTACAGTCATATTTTTGAAGGATCAGATGATATGCCGGCACATTTGAAATCATCTTTAATTGGTTCTGCGATAAGTATTCCCATCCATAATGGAAGACTAAATCTTGGATCCTGGCAGGGCATATATCTATGCGAATTCCGTGACCATGGAGGATCAAGGAAACTGGTGGTTACAGTTATTGGGGAGAATGAAAGATAGAAACCTGTTTTATTTCAGTTTTCTATGAGAAAAAAATTAATAATTTTGGTGTCTTAAAAGGTAAATAATAAACACATGAAAAATAAGTTATTGCTTGGAGATGAGGCTCTGGCACAGGGTGTTCTAGATGCCGGTATATCAGGTTGTTATGCATATCCGGGTACTCCCTCCACCGAGATAATGGAATATATTCAAAATAGCAAATTAGCCCTTGAAAGG
>JAYEGO010000040.1:0-5847 GCA_034659155.1 Bacteroidota bacterium
CTTTTTCAGAAAGGGGAGAAAGAGGCCGAACAGGAAGCAAAAATGATTCAATCAGTTCCAAAAAAAACTGTGCCGAAAAAACAAAACCAGCCTGCCCCTGTGAAAAATACCTTTCAAACACAATATGTGAGAAAAACAAACATGGTTCTTGAATCCATAGGTCATGAGTTTAAGAAGGTGGAGGGCCTCGATGCTAAATGCAAACAATTCTTAATCCACCAGGATAAATTATTTGTCGCTTCCAATACAGGATTGTACCAGATACTGAAAGAAAAGAGTCAATACATTATTGCAAATTCTTATATCTACACAATTTATCCATCCCCACAAAAAGCCAACAGGTTATATGTTGGCACAGAATCAGGAATTAGGACTGTTGATTTTATTTTCAGTGAAGCCAGAGTTAGTAATCCCTTTAAATCCATACAGATACCTGTTAATTCTATCCTGCAACATGACGGACTTCTGTGGATCTCATCCGGTTCAAAAATTATCAGGTTGAAAAATCCAGGCGACTCCATAAGGATGGAAATGCAAAGCTATGATACACCTAATCAGAATCAGGTAATCATTCGGGGCCTGGGTTCGGAATCTGTCTTCTGTACAAGCTCAGGTATTTATACCTTTGATATTAAAACCAATGATCTTCAGGAAATTGATTCTATTTTTCCTTCCGAAATAGAATCAATCAGATATATCTTTTCTGGCGAAAATCAGGTTTGGGTTAATCCCGGAAATTCATGGATCAGGCTACCTGAAATGAATTCCGCAGTCTCACATCAGTCTGATTACCTTAAGCTTTTCGATGGTATCAGATATCTCTATAGTGATGAAAATAATAATCTCTGGGTTATTGATGGAGACAATCATATTAGCAAAATATTAACAACAGGGCCCCAGGAAAGACAAGGAACTTTTAATCTTTATTTTAAGACTATATTGAATTCCAAAGAGGAAAAAATCAGCATTGGATCTCTTAGTCTGAAAAGCAAAGATCTCCCCCTGGAGTTCAGGGTAAGTGCTCCCTGTTTTATCCGATCTGATCTTAGTGAATTCAAATATTATATTAAGGGATTGGAACAGGAATGGTCGGAATGGTCCAGAGACAGAAGTATATACATTCCTTTTCTACCTCCGGGGAATTATTCACTTCAAATCAGCTCCAGGAATGTACTGAATAATGTAACTGAAGTTATTAGTGCAAATATGATTATTGAGCCACCCTTTACCAGCTCAGTTCCTTTCTATATCTTATCGGGGATGGGTCTCCTGGTTATTCTCTTTCTCGTCATCCAGCTTAGAGAACGAAAACTACAGCGTGACAAAAGGATACTGGAACATAAAGTTAAGGTCAGAACCAGTGAGATTGAAAAACAAAAAAATGAAATTGAGGATCAAAAAAATGAAATTGCCTTTCAAAAACAGGAAATCACGGATAGTATTGCCTACGGGAAACGCATTCAAAAAGCTTTAATGCCTCCAAGAATGGTTCTTAATGACTTATTGCCTGAATATTTCATTTTTTTCAGGCCACGTGACCTTGTGAGTGGAGATTTCTACTGGGTCATTCAAAAACAAGATCAGCTGGTAATAGCTGTAGCTGATTGTACTGGTCATGGGGTTCCAGGGGCATTCTTGAGTTTCCTGGGGCATTCTTTTCTTGAGGAAATTGCCAATAAATATAAAATTACAACTGCCAGTATTTTCCTTGAACGCTTGCGCACAAAACTTAAGATCGCACTTCATCAAACCGGCAAAGTGGATGAAGACAGTGACGGAATAGATATGGGACTTTGTATTCTTGACCTTGCACAAAATAAACTTCAGTTCTCCGGTGCTTATAATCCTCTATACCTGATCAGGCATGGTGAATTACAAGAAATAAAAGCAGACAAAATGCCCATTGGAGCTCACCTTAATGAGGAAACATCCTTTACAAACACCCATTTAGAGCTAAAGAAAGGAGATTCGCTTTATATGTTTACAGATGGTTATGTTGACCAGTTTGGAGGTCCCAGAGCTAAAAAGTTTAAAATTATCCCTTTCCAACAATTGCTTCTTCGTATATACGACAAACCCATGAGCCAACAAGAGAAAATCATCGAATCTGAACTCCAGGCATGGATGGGAGATGAAGCACAGGTAGATGATATCCTGGTTTTTGGTATGAAGATTTGATACAGGAAAACCCATCATGAAGCTTCATGCTCAGTCCTTCTGATGATCTCATTCTGCAAATCCTCCCCAAGATCATTAAAATAATCACTATAGCCTGCAACCCTGACAATCAGATCCCTGTGTTTTTCAGGGTGTGTCTGCGCATCTCTCAATGTTCCTGCCCCTACTACATTGAACTGAATATGATGTCCCATCATTTTAAAATAAGCCCTTACAAGATCCCCTACCCGGTGAATACTCTTTTCATCTCTAAAAAAAGAAGGAGTGAATTTTTGATTGAGCAGTGTCCCCCCGGTTTTGAGGTGATCGATTTTGGCTGCTGATTTTAATACAGAAGTGGGTCCGCTATTATCGGCACCCTGTACCGGGGAAATGCCCTCTGAAAGAGCTTGAAAGGCTTTTCTACCATCAGGCATGGTCCCAATTTTACTTCCAAAGTAAATATGCGATGTAGTTGGCAGCATATTTATCCGGAAAGTCCCCCCCCGGGGTGTTGACCTGCCATCTACTACCTTAAAAAACATCTCAAAAACCTGTACAGCCTGGGCATCGGCATAATCATCATCATTCCCGTACTTAGGGGTCTGGTAAACCAGTTTATGTTGCATCTCTTCATAAGCTTCAAAATCAGAACCCAGGGCATTTAATACCTGCTGCATACTAAAATTCTTCTCATCGAAAACATGATACTTCAGTGTAGTAAGACTATCGGTTATGCTGCCCAGTCCCACCCCCTGAATATAACTGGTGTTGTAGCGGGCACCCCCGGCATTATAATCCATTCCGTTTTGAATACAATCATCAATTAACAATGAGAGAAAGGGAGCTGGAAGGTTTTTAGCCCATATTTCTTCTATGATCCTGTTTCCTTCCATTTTTATTTCCAGGAAATGCTTTAGCTGCTTCAGGTAAGCTTCCATAACATCTTCAAAGGATGAAAATAACTTTGGATCCCCGGATTTAATGCCGATTTCCTTCCCTGTTAATGGATCTATTCCATTATTCAGGGTAATCTCCAGAACCTTTGCAAGGTTAAAGTACCCGGTAAGAAAATATGCTTCCGCACCAAAGGCACCACTTTCAACACAGCCGCTGGCCCCACCATTTCGGGCATCTTCCAGGCTTTTGCCCTGGCGCATCAGTTCTTCAATAATGGCTTCAGTATTAAAGATGGAAGGCTGCCCAAAACCTGTTTTTACAATTTTTATAGCCCTGTGTATTAATTCATCAGGATTTTGAGTGCTAAGTTGCAACATGGAAGAAGGCTGCAGAATGCGCATCTCTTCAATCACATCTAGAATTAAATAACTGAGCTCATTACTGGCATCCGAACCATCAGCTTTTACTCCACCCACATTGATCAGCGAAAAGTCGGTATAAGTATTACTTTCCAGTGCTGTTACTCCCATTTTAGGTGGCGCAGGATGGTTGTTAAACTTAATCCAAAAATTTTGGAGCAACTCAATAGCTTTCTCCTTTGTTAAGCTGCCCTCATCCATTTCTTTTCTGTAAAAAGGATAAAGATGCTGATCGAGACGCCCCGGATTAAATGAATCCCATGGATTTAATTCAGTAAGCACTCCAAGGTGCACAAACCAATAGTATTGAAGGGCCTCATGGAATGTACGTGGGGCTTTGGCAGGAACCCTTCTGCATATACCGGCCATAGTTTCCAACTCCTCTTTCCTGACCGGTTCATTTTCTTCTTGTGCAAGCCTATCCAACTTATCGGCATGCCTCCCTGCATAAAGTATTAATGCTCTGGCAGCGATTTTCATTGCCTCCAGTTCTTCTTTTTTCTCCCTCCATCCTGATCTCATCTTCATACCCCCACCTTTATCAGCCGAAGTATTGCGTAGGCCTGGGGGAGCGGCCAGCGGTGAGTTTATCTCATCCAGATTCCCCAAACTCTTGTCAACCTCATTTATCAGGTCGGTCATTCCTTTTTTGTAGATTTTATCTCCCAGTACCGTATGCCCCGGGGCCCGTTGCTCCTGGAATTCAGTAAACAATCCGGCCTGGTACGCATCCAGCCAGTTTTGGGAAACTGAATTCATAATCCGGTCCCGGTTGGTCTTTCCTTTCCAGAACGGGATAATCACATCCTGGTATGCCTTCATGGTTTCTTCATCGACTTTGAAAAACACCTTTTCACGTCCATCAAGTATCTCCAGGTCCTTTGTGGAGTGAAGATTTATTTCAGGGTAGGTTGGAGTTGCTTTAGGCGCAGGACCTCTTTCTCCAACAATAAGTTCATCCTCATTAATACAAATGTGTTTATTCTTTAGTATATATTCCAGGTTCAAAGCTCTCGTTACAGGGATAGAAGCAGACTGTGCTTCAGTGCTTTTATAAAACGCTGTTACCAGCAAAGCCCTCTCTGCTGAAATGCGGGTCACCGACTCCAGGCTTTGCTTTCTTAATTTTTTTATTCGCTCATTCATTAATCATTATTCATTAATCATTAATCATTAATCATTAATCATTATTCTTCACCCCCCAATACTCACCTCTAAACCACCTTCTTCAAAAGCAGCTTTCAATTTTTCCAGATCTGCCTGTTCAGGTTCCTGTACTGAACGCATTTTATCAGGTATTGAAAAAGCTTCATACTTATGCCGGGCAATGTTGTGATAAGGCAAAAGATCAATCCTCCTTATCCGGGGTAATTCCTTCAATAAGTAATTCCTGATGGCCTCAATATGTGCCCTGTCATTATTCACTCCTGGGATAACCGGGAAGCGTATAACAATATCTTTACCCGAATCGTGAAGGAGTTTCAGATTATCCAAAATTAGCTTATTTGAGACTCCGGTAAATTTCTTATGTGTTTCCTCATCAAGATGTTTCAGATCATACAGAAAAAGATCAGGACATTCCATCACATTTTTCATCACATCACTTGATGCATAGCCAGTGGTATCAATGGCAGTATGAATACCATATTCTCTGCATTGCTTCATTACCTCAATCAGAAATTCCGGCTGTAGAAGTGGTTCTCCACCGGAAAAGGTCACACCTCCCCCTGATTCTTCCATGAATGGCTTTTCCTTTAGAATTTCTTTCATCAGTTCACTCACCGAAATCTCCCTGCCCACAGTTTCTTCCACCTTAAAAGTACGCCCATTAACCTTCTGCTCCCTCATTACCACTTGAGGTTTTCGGGAACGGCTCTCAGGGTTGTGGCACCACAAACAGCCCAGTGGACAGCCCTTCAAAAAAATAGTCACCCTGATTCCGGGACCATCATGTATGGCAAAACGCTTTATGTCAAATATTAAAGCCTTCATGCATTAAAGTATGTAAAGGATAATCTTAGTGAGAGATTAGAAGATTATTAGTTGAAGAAAAAAGGAGGTAAAATTTTACCATATCCAACACTCAAAAAGGCGGCGACAAAAGAACTTGCCATATTTTTTGATATATATATCAGGGCAGTACATCTTATACAAAGATACAAAAATTGAAGCTAATTCTAAATCCTATACTTCACTCTCCGCTCTCTTCCCTCATCACCTCAGGCAGACAGGCAAGGCCTCCGTGGTCAACAAGAATTTAACCATTACAACAGATTGTCTTATTTCCCCTCCTGATTTAGGAGGGGTGGCTACTGGCCTGGAGGCCAGGAGTCGGGGTGGTATAATTCTCAAATTTCTGCGCTAAGATCTT
>JAYEGO010000041.1:0-5836 GCA_034659155.1 Bacteroidota bacterium
AGTATCCGAGGGACGGGGTGGTTTTCCTGCTTTCGTCACTTTTCGAAATAACTAAATTTTTGGCTCTGTGCCGCACATAAACAGGGTGTAATGCTTTTGATCTGGCTGACCCAAATGGCGAAAACAGGAGCAAAAAAAAGCTGACACAAAATGAAAAAAACATATCGTTCCTATGGAACTCCCCTTTCCATTTCCCATGAAAAAGGGACTCACGTCCCTTCCAATAACATTTTATCCCGATGGGATAATCACATGTTAATTCATCCCTTAGCTACGAATTACACAGTGAGTAATAAATTGAAACTGCCGTAGGCAGGGCAAATTATAACCAGGGTCGTAAGACTCTGGATCTGAAGCATGGTAAAAGCATGAGTTCCATAGGAACGGTATATTCTTCAACTAACATTACACAATCAAGATAAATTTGTGAGTTTTAATGTTGAATTCTTGTTCAGGTGACCCAAATGGCGAAAACAGCAAAAGAACCACCTCCCCCCATTCTGATGAATGCTCTGTGAAACCATATTACATTTCATGAAGTCAACACCATAAAGTCAACACCAATCAGAATGTGGTAGAGGGTGTCCAAAAAGTTAAAAAGTACGTCATTCTGAACTTGTTTCAGAATCTGTTCAGTTTGAAACTGTGCAAGTTACAGATCCTGAAATAACCTGCCTGCCAGCAGGCAGGATTCAGGATGACTAGAACCAGGCTTTTTGGACACCCTCAATTTAAGAACATCCTAAACATCATTCCATTATTCCATTATTCCATCATTCCATTATTCCATTACTCCATTATTCCAATCAATTAACTTTATTTTACGTAAAAGTCAAGTAATTTTTTATCGCCTATGTAGGCTTCTAAATGATCGTTTCGGTTCACGGGTCCCACTCCAGCCGGGGTGCCAGTAAAAATAAGATCACCATTCTTCAAAGGGAAAAATTGTGAAACATAAGAAACCAGAAAATCAAAAGAAAATATCAGATCTGAAGAATTTCCTTCCTGAACAGTTTTTCCATTGATATCCAGGTGAAAATTTATGTTCGCCAGATCTGTAAAATACTCTTTTGGCATGAATTCACCAAGGGGTGCTGAACCCTCAAAGGCTTTTGCTATCTCCCATGGCAGGCCTTTTTCCTTGCACTCCTTTTGCAGATCCCTGGCTGTAAAATCAACTCCCAGACCTATCTCATCGTAATAACGGTGAGCAAATTTCTCTGCAATCCCCTTTCCCAGTCTTCCAACTTTTAGTACAAGCTCAATTTCATAATGTATTTCCTGTGAAAAATCAGGGTAAAAAAATGGCTTGCCATTCTTTATGATAGATGAATCAGGTTTCATAAAAAAAACCGGCTTCACGGGAACAGGATTATTTAATTCCTTTGCATGCTCCCTGTAATTTCTTCCAATACAAATAATTTTCATTTATGTATAATGATCTTAATTTATGTGTGTGTTAGATGTTTATATACGAAAAAACAAAGATATTAAGCTTAACCTTATATAAAATTGGGGTCTTGATCATGATGTTAGTAAAAAAGGGGAAATGCCACCAAGGCACCAAGACACAAAGGAAACACCAAAAAGTTTCATCTCAAGAAGGAATTATTTTCCGAATGAGCGCAGCTTTATCGCAGTAAGAACCTTTTTTGTATGCAGCGGAAAATCTCCATTCAGTATCCAGCTAAAATATCCCGGTTCCTCTTTCAAAATTTTCTCAACCGGCTGCCCCTTATGTTTCCCAAAATTAAAAATTTCCACTCCTTTTTCATTCAAAATAATTCTTCCGGCAAAATCAACATTTTTAGTATGAGCTGAGTACCCACTCAGGAAAGATATATCATTATCAAGATCATCATAACGATCGAGCTGAGCCTTTAAAACTTCATAAGTAGCCCGCGTATCTGCTTCCGCACTATGTGCATCCATAAGATCTTTGGAACAATAAAACTTATATGCTGCACTTAATGTTCTTTGTTCCTGCTTATGAAAAATTACCTGTACATCTACAATTTTACTTTTCTTCAAGTCGAAATCAACTTCAGCTCTCAGGAACTCCTCTGCAAGTATGGGAACATCAAACCTATTGCAATTATATCCTCCAAGGTCACAACCTTCAAGGTAATGAGCCAGATTTTTCGCAACCCCCTTAAATGTAGGTTCATTCTTAACATCCTCGTCAGTGATACCATGTATCTCTGTTGATTCAGGAGGAATGGGCATTTCCGGATTAAGACGCATGGTAAGTATGTCCTCCTTTCCGGAAAGGTCTATCTTCAAGATTGAGATTTCAACAATTCTGTCTTTGGCAGTGTTAATTCCGGTTGTTTCAAGGTCAAAAAAAGCTATGGGATTTTTCAGATTAAGATCCATAAATCAGATGATTTAGTAAAATTTGAATTGTACAGATATACAAAATATTTGATCAAAAATCCCAAAACGGGATTCAGGCCGACAAACATGTTACAGCTTTAAAGTGCTTCATAAGAAAATGGATAATAAACCATCAAGGTCCTATCATCATTGGCATCAGGAGCATTAAGACATTCTCATCCTCATTTTCTTTTTCAAGGGGTAACATGATTCCTGCTCTTGAAGGATCAGACAATTCTATCACAACTTCCTGAGACGTAAGATTCGCAAGGATCTCTATAAGGAAAACCGACTTAAATCCAATTTCCATGTCTTCACCTTCGTACTGGCAATTTAATCTTTCATATGCAGATATAGAAAAATCAATATCCTGGGCAGAAATGGTAATCTGGTTTCCTGTTAGTTGCAATTTTACCAGGTTACTGGCCTGGTTAGAAAAAACCGATATCCTTTTCAGGCTATTGTATAATTCAATCCTGTCGATGGTAAGCTTATGTGGATTGTCTTTAGGAATAACAGAGTTATAACTAGGATAATTCCCTTCCACAAGCCTGCATACAAGTTTAAAATCAGACAGGGTGAAGAAGGCATTTTTATCGTCGAATTCAATATTCACCTGATTTTCTTCCTTGGGAAGGATAGATTTAAGTAATGAGGCAGGCTTTTTAGGCAAAATGAAAGAAGCTTCCTGTTCAGCTTTTGCATCTGACCGGCCATAGCGTACGAGCTTATGAGCATCGGAAGCAACAAAATTGATATTATCCAGTGAGAGCTCCATGAAAATACCATTCATAACCGGTCTTAATTCATCGTCAGCAGTAGCAAATAATGTTTTTGCAATTCCCTGGAGTAAAACTTCAGGATTCATCTGAAGACTTGCCTTTTTCTCCTCTTTTAAGGCTGGTATCTGTGGATAATCAAGTCCTTTCTGCCCCACAATATTAAATTGCCCATTCTCGGAAATAATAACCACAGCCATCGTTTCCACATTAATATCGAAGGTCAGGGGTTGCTCAGCAAACTCCTTCAGCGTATCGGTAAGTATCCTGGCTGGTAAGGCAATACTCCCTGATTCGCTGGCATTTTCAACACTTAATTTTGTAGTCAGGGTAGTTTCCAGGTCTGATGCAGTAATTTCCAAATCATTCCCTTCCAGCCGGAATAAGAAATTATCAAGAATGGGCAGAGTATTCTTAGGACTAATTACCCTGCCAATCGCCAAAAGGTGACTTAATAATTCAGAACTTGATATAACGAATTTCATATTTTTAATATATTTTTGAAATGAGTCAGGGAGCCTAAAAATGCCTTCCCTAATTAGATATCAATATTACAAAAAAATTAAGAAGCATCAAAAATCTTGGGAGGCCTTTTTTAAGCTCTGTTTAAGATATTTAAACTATTTTATTCAAGATTTTCGGAACAAGGCTCCTCAAACGATCCTGCCATATTTTCTTTTTCGCAAGTAAGCTGCCAGAATTCCTGCTAAGGCAACTATAAACAAAGGTAAAAGGGTATTGAAAAGCTTCCAGAATATTTGAGCCCCCCCAATCCTGGCCCTGTCTAACATCCTGATACGCATTTCTCTGGTACGGAGTTCCATCAAACCTGAATCATCGATAAGATAATTTACCGCATTCACAATAAAGTCTTTGTTCCCGTACAACTCCTGGGTCAGGCGGTCTCGTCCCAACTCAAGCGGGAAAGCTTGTCCCCCCTGAATGCGGACATCATTTCGGATAATATCTGCATCTGCAACTACAATCATTCTGGTTGAAAGGCTATTAGACTGAAAATCATCTTCTATAGCAGGTAGTATCCCCGAGATCATCCGGTTTTTAAATGCAGACTCAAATTCACCCTCAAGAAGCACTGCGACTGGTAAATGCTGCCTGTTAAAATCATCTTCTGTCAGAGGACTCCCGGCATCTCTTAGATTTATAAGATTTGGTACCCCCACAAGCCGGGAGTAAGGAGATGTTTTCAATAAAAATGTTTTCTTGATTTGGCCATTTCCTTTCACTGTATCTATAAGGCTTACAAATTCAGACCTTACAAGATTCAAGTTTCTGGTAACAGGGTGGCTTTCACCCTGTAGAAGAGGGAAAAATGCCCATGGCATAGGGGTATATTGAGGAGAATTCCCAACAAGAGCAGTATTTACCGGTATAAAAGAACATTGAATATCCTGAATCAGGTTTGCATTGATCCTAACACCATATTTGAATAAAATATCGTTGATGTTCAGGTCCCGGATATAGGCTGTTGTAACACTTGAATACATTAAACTATCCATATCCACTGCTACAGGATCAACCAACCACAGTATACGTCCCCCATTCATCAAATACTGGTCAAGAATTAATTTATCTGATTCTTTAAACTTTTCAGTCGGCCTGGCAATAATTACTGCAGCGTAATCATCCAGAATTCCCGGATTTCCACCTATCTGTCCCCTGTCAATAGTATAATACTGAGCAAGTGCACGGGATGCATCTGCTACCTCCGGATCAAACAGTTCCCCTTGTCCTTCAAGGAAAGCAATTTTATAAATAGAGTCACTACTAATAGTTCTAATAACACTTATCAGTTCATATTCCAATCCCTCTGCAGATTGGTTGAGATTTTCAGTTCCTGATAAACCAGGATTATTCCTGAGAAAATTAACCGGCATTTCCATTCCTTTAAAATTGACCAGAGCACCCGGGAAAATAATTTTTTGAGACATTCCACCCTCCCGATCGCGCCATTGTGCATTAGAAGGTCGTAAACCTTTCTCCAACAATAGCTCCTGGATCATTTTCCTTGCATCCTCATCCTTCTCCTCAGATGGATTAATAAATTCAAACTTAAGCTTCCTCCCGGAATACACCCTAAACTCCTCAAGTATCTCCCTGGTAGAAGTCTGTAGTTTCCTGAAACCAATAGGCAGATCACCTTCCAGATAAACCCGAATATAAACATCTTCAGGAAGTTCGTTTAAGATCTTTTTGGTAGCGTCTGATAAAGTATACTTTTTCTCTGATGTAAGGTCAAGCCTGAAGAACCAGGTGGAAGAAATAAATCCTGCCAGAGCAATAATCACCAAAGCCACAAAAAACTGCAACACATTTTGAATTATTCTTTTCCTATTATTCATAATTCCTTCTCGTTCAATTCTATTTCCATTTCCTGCTTTGTAAAACAAACTTTGTAAATAGAATAAAAAGTGCGATGACAATAACAAAATATACAATATCCCTTGAGTCAATTACCCCCCTGCTCATAGAACTATAATGCTCATTAATCCCAATTCCTATTAACCATTGATTAGATGTTTGAAATACAGGCAAATAGCTCAAATAATCCATACCTGCATAAAGGAGAAAACTCAATAACATAGCAGAAATAAATGCAATGATCTGATTCTCGGTAATGGAGGATGTGAAGACTCCAATAGAAACATAAATTGCAGCTAGAA